>NZ_PSUC01000050.1:0-23795 GCF_002931635.1 Rathayibacter sp. AY2B7
CGCAGCAGCGCGCGCAGCGCATCGCGCTCCTGCGGCCAGTCGACGAGCCCGATCTTCCAGGTCTCGGAGAGCTTCCAGGCCAGCAGCTCGGCGCTCGAGGCGGCGTGCGCCTCGTCGACGAGCTTGAAGTCGGCCTCGAGCCGGTCGAGCACGCTCGTGTTGCCGCCGAGCAGCGCACGCTCGTCGGTCAGCATGATCTCGAGCGCCGAGCGCCACCAGGCCAGGTCCAGCTCGCCCGCGACCAGCTCGGCCGGCACGTGACGGCGCGAGAGGTCGGTGAGCAGCGGGTCCAGGCCCCAGTCGCGGAGGGTGGCGAGGAGGGTCGTCCGCTCCTGGAGGTTGGCGAGCACCTCGCTGTCCTCGGCGAGGCCGGACACCATCGAGGCCAGCTCGGCGAGAGGAAGCGAGGCGAGCTGCAGGTTCGTCCCGCGGCGGCCGAGCGGCTCGTCGAGACGGCTCAGCTGGTCGGTCACCTGCTGGTAGGCCACCTGCACGTCGGCGACGCCGACCGGGACCTCGGGGATCGTGCCGGCGACCGCGTAGCGCTGCCACAGCGTCCGCTGCTGCTGCACCCGGCGGAGTGCCGCGTTGAGGTCGGTGACGTGCGCGCCGGGACGCAGGTACTCGCGGGCGAGCTTCTTCAGGCGCCGGCGGTTGGTGGACGACATCTCGGCGGCCTCGCGGCGCGGCGAGGTGGCGACGATGAGGTCCTGGATCGAGCGGTCGAAGACGGCCGGCTGGAACTTGTCCAGCGTCTCGCGGACGTCCTGCAGCAGGCGCAGGTAGATGCCGAGCTCGGCGACCGACTCGAACGGGCGCATCCGCGTCTGGCCGATGACGTCCTGGGCGCGGTCGAGCAGGCGCGGCAGGTCGCGCAGGTGCAGGCGCTTGGCCAGCTCGTGGGCGATCTCGGCGTCGGCGGTGGAGTCGAACTGGGCCCCGTACCAGGGCGAGTCGCCCGGGCCGTAGCGGAACTCGCCCAGGCGCGCCGACTCGATCAGCATCCGGGTCGCCTCGGGGCGGCTGTGCGCGAGAGCGGTGACGGAGCGGCGGTCGAGGCGGGCGGCGGTCGACGGGGGCGTCCGCAGCTGCGAGAGGCGGGCGAGCTCCTCGAGCGCCTGCAGCGCCGAGACGCCGAAGCTCTCGTCGCGCCGGGAGAGCGCGCCGCGGTAGTCGAGCAGCACCTTCCGCAGCCGGAGCAGGGCGTCGTCGATCTCGCTGACGGAGGGGCGCGCGGCCTTCTCGTTGCGGCCGATCGACTGGATGAGGTCGCGGCGGAGCGTGCGGGGCCCGACCGCGATGCCGCCCAGGCCCGCCGAGAGCAGGCGCTGGTGGATGCTGTCGAGGCTCGACCGGCGGGCGCTGACGACCAGCACGCGCTTGTGCTGGGCGGCCAGGGCGCCGATCGCGTTGACGATGGTCTGGGTGCCGCCCGTGCCGGGGAGGGTCTTCACGACGAGCGAGTTGCCGGCCGCGATGTTCGCGATCACCTGCTCCTGCTCGGCGTCCGCGTCGAGGAGGAGGTTGTCGGTCGCCGGAGGACGCTCGTCCTGCGGGATGATCGACGCCACCTTCTGCGACTGCTGCAGCGCCCGCTTGGCGGCCGGGTTCCCGGCGACGGCGTCGAGGACGGGGTGCTCGAGCATCCGGGCGTCGCGGAGCATGTCGCCCGCCACGTCGGCGAAGCTCGAGACCACGAGGCGCGGGTGCACGGCGAACCACGGCAGGTGCGAGGTCAGGCCGCGCAGCTGGTCGATGACCGGCTGCGGCTTGAAGACGCCGTTCTGCACGGCCAGCTCGACGAACTGCTCGGGGTCGATCGTGATGCCGAACTGCTGCTTGAGGGCACGCGCGAGCTGCGGGTTGAAGTAGGGCTGGCCCTTGAGCTTGAGCTCGAAGTCGCGGCCGTAGCGGCGGATGGCGAGCGGGCGCAGGAGCACGGGTGCGGTGAACTCCGTGTCGCCGGCGCGCCACTGGGCGAGGCCGATGGCGAGGTGGACGCCCTCGATGCCGCGGACCGAGCGCAGCTCGATCCCCTTGTCGGTGATCGCACCCGCGGCGTTCTTCGCGGTGCGCAGGGCGAGCTCGTCGCGGATGAGCGAGGAGAGGAGCGTCGTCTTGCCCGAGATGAACGGGGGCAGCCCGCCGGGGTGCGTGGTCGAGAGCTCGATGCGCGTCCGGGGCGAGTCCACGAAGTGGAGCAGGGGCGACGGACCGCCGACCTTGGCGAGCTCGTCGCGCCACGACTGCCACACCGGATCGGCCACGTTGCCGCCCTGGTAGCCGGCCTCGCCGCTCGTCACCTGCACGGGAGAGGTCGCCGTCGGGGAGAGCCGATGCGCGGACGCCTCCCCCTGGTCACCGGATTCGGGTGAGGTCGCCACCGGTCCGGCTCCTGGGAAATCGTCGACTCGTTGCACACGGACACCCTAAACCGGGCACCTCCGAAAGGCCGTAGCGACGCGGGTCGGCGGCACGGCACCTCCGAACGGCTCACCTGCCTGGAGCATCGGAGGCACGCGGAGCGCCGGGTCGGATCGGCGAGCGCGCCCGCCCGATCGGGGCGGGCGGGGGTCAGGAGGGCCAGACGGCCAGGGGCGGCGCCGTCTCGACCCGGCGCTCGTCGCCGACCACGCGGATCCGGCTGCTCACGCGGTCGTGCCCGGCGGCCGCGGCGACCGCGGTCATGACGAGCCGGGCGTGGTCGCGCGTGAGATGCCCGAAGGCGCTCCGCAGATCGACGGGGCGGCCGGTGGCGAGCGACACGGCGATGCGCGCGACCGCCTCCTCCGAGAGGTCGAGGAGGCACGCCTGCTCGGCGAGGACGGCGAAGTCGATCCGCGGCGCGGCCTCCGTGGCGGCACCGGCCGCCCACGGGTGCTCGGGGCGGAGGCATCCGGCGCGGACGAGGAGCTGCTCCGCGGCCTCGAGGCCGGGCCCGGCGAGGACGGGGATCATGCCGCGGTCCGCTCGGCGCGGCGCCCGGAGGCGCGGACCCCGACGGACACGACGGCCGACAGCAGGCAGGCGACGCCGGCGATCAGCGGCGCGAGCCAGCCGAGGACGCTCACCTCGTCGACGTCCGTTCCGAAGTACTGCCAGTGCGCGATGGCGTAGACGAAGAGGGAGAAGAAGCCGAGCGCGACACCCGTGAGCGCCGACACCAGGTCTGCCGGACGGACGAGGGGCTCGTGCTCCGCCGAGGCGGCCTGCTCGATCGCGGGCTCGGAGAGGGCGGCGGCCGGGACCTGCGGGAGGGTCGCGGTGGCGGGGTGCTGCGTCATGTCTCGAGGGAACCAGCCGCGCGGTGTCACGGTCGTCACTCGCTGGCATGACGTCCTGAGCCGAGCGGATGGTGGCGCGGTCGGCCGGTCAGGGAGCGACGGGGACGTCCGCTCGAGCCGGTCGGCGTCCGAGCGACGACTGGAACCGCAGCAGGTACCCGTCAGGATCAGCCACCACCAGCTGACGGACGCCCGCCTCCTCCGCTCCGACCCAGTACCAGCGGGTCTCGAGCGGCGAGAACAGCGGCGTCCCGGCCTCGGCGAGCGCCGCAGCCGTCCGGTCGGCGTCGTCGACGTGCAGCTGCAGGTTCATCCCCCGGCCGAGCGGGCGCTCCAGCGGTGCCGCGATCAAGTTGCGACCCCGCCCCGCCTCTTCGAGCATCACGTGCGCGGAGCCGAGGACCAGGTACGCGAAGCCCTCCTCGGGCCGGGCGTAGTGGATCCGGAACCCGCAGGGACCGCACCAGAACCCCAGGCTCCGGTCGAGGTCGGCGACGAGCAGCTCGGGGACGAGATCGGGATCGGCCATCCGCGCGGTCTACGCCTCGGCGCCCTCGGGGCGCTTCGTGCGGCCCGGGAGCAGGAGCAGGCCCGAGACGCCCACGACGATCAGCAGGATGGCCGCGACCGTCACGAATGAGGCCAGCGCCAGCACGGGCATGATGATCGTCAGGACGCCCGCGATGACCGAGGCGATCCCTGCCGCGATCGGCAGCCACGCGGGGCCGGCGACGGTGCGGCCGCTGGTGATGCTCGAGACGCCGTCGAGGATCCAGCCCGCGCCGATCACGAGGCCCAGGACGCTCAGCGACTCGAACGGGTTCGACAGGCACAGGATGCCCGCGACCAGGATCAGGGCGCCGAGCAGGCCCGCGAGCCAGCGCACCCGGGCATCGAGCCGCGAGGCGGTGAAGGCCAGCAGCAGGCGGAAGACGCCCGCGGCGATCAGGTGGATGCCGAAGACGATGGCGACGGTCAGCAGCGTCGGACCGGGGATCAGGACGGCGATGACGCCGAGCACGATCGCGATCAGCGAGACGGCGATGATCCACCAGCGCTCGACGGAGGTGCGGGACATCGTGGGCACGGCGGTCTCGGACATGGCGTTCCTTCGCGTCGGGGAGTGCGGACCCCTCGAACGTTAGGGCACCGGGGCGGGGTGGCGCGGGGCCTTGCGCCCGCCCGCCCGAGGACGCAGGTCAGTGGCGCGATCCGGTGCGCGCCGCGGCACGGTGCCGCCGCACACGGCGCACCACGAGCGCGAGCAGCAGCACGCCGAACGCGCTGTAGATGATCGCGTCGAGCACGCCCGCGTACTGGTCGACGAGCTCGTACTGCGTGCCGAGGGCCGCGCCGAGGCCGATCAGCAGGCCGTTCCAGACGCCGGAGCCGAGGATCGTCAGTCCCGAGAACAGCAGCAGGTTCATCCGCTCGGCCCCCGCGGGGAGCGAGATGAGGCTGCGCACGCCCGGGATGAGGCGACCGAAGAGGACCGCCCAGGTGCCGTGCCGGCGGAACCAGCCGACCGCCTTCTCGAAGTCCTCGCGGTCGACCAGCGGGAGCTTGGAGAGCAGGCGGATCGAGCGCTCCGTGCCGATGCGGTGGCCGAGCGCGTAGAGGATCAGGCCGCCGAGGTAGGCGCCGAGGGTCGCCGTGATCACGACCAGCACCAGGTTCATCCGGCCCTGCTGGGCGAGGAAGCCGGCCAGCGGCAGCACGAGCTCGCTCGGGATCGGCGGGAACACCGTCTCGATCAGCGTCAGCAGGCCGACGCCCGCCTCTCCGAGCGCGGCGATCACCCGCGCGGCGACACCGACGAGTCCGGAGAGCTCGTCGATGCTGTCGGAGGAGGAGGCGGTCGCCACGGAGGCGGGGGCGAGGGCGAGGGTCGCGATCGTCATGACTGAGAAGCTACTCAGTCCGCCGAGCGCGCACCTGGGAATCCGGCGGCCCGCTCAGGGGCGGCCGGTGAGCACGACGATGTCCGATCCCTGCAGCCGCACCTCGACCGAGGCGATCTCGGACAGCGGGAGCCCGGTGGCGAGGCTGGGCTCCATCGTCGTCCCCGGCGCGCTCGTCCACGATCCGACGGCCTCGGTGCCGCCCGAGGTGTCCGTGACGTAGAGGACGTAGCCGGCCGAGCCCGCGTAGTGCTCGGCCGTGTCGGCCCAGCTGCAGTCCATGTCGATCCGCGTGCCCCACTGCTGCGGCACGAACCGCACGGAGGCCTCGACGGGGACGCCCGGAGCCGCGGCGAGCGAGACGGTCGAGCCGACGGTCTCGACGGGGGCGAGGGACGGGCCGATCGCGAGCGGCAGGGCGACGGCGGCGGCGGCCGAGACGCCCGCGGCGGCGAGCACCAGGCCCGCGATGCGCAGCCGCGTCCGGCGGCGGACGGAGTCGGTGGCCGCGGCGAGGCGCGTCAGCAGTGCCGCCGGAGCCGGATCGCCGGCCGCCTCCGGCTCCTCGACCAGGCGCATCGCCTCGTCCTGGGGCAGGTGGGCCAGCAGGCCCGGCAGCGGGACGAACTCGGCGAGGGACTCGCGGCAGCCGGGGCAGGCGCGCAGGTGCAGCTCGTACTCGCGGCGGTCGGCGGCGGTCAGGGATCCGAGGAGGTACGCGGCGTCCCAGTCGCGGAAGGGGTCGTCGTGCCGGTCGTCGGAGGAGGGGTCGCGGCTCACAGCTCCGTCACCCCCCGCTCCTGCAGTGCGAGCTTGAGGGCCCGCATCCCGTAGTGCATCCGCGACTTGACGGTGCCCGGGGCGATCCCCAGCAGCGCGGCGATCTCGGTGACCGTGCGGCCGCCGTAGTAGGCGTGCACGATGACGGCGCGGTGGTCGTGGCTCAGTCCGCTGAGCGCGTCCGAGAGCAGCCAGGCGTCGAGCACCTGGTCGGTGCGGTCGGCGGTCGGGCGCTCGGGGACCTCGTCCGTGCCCAGCTCCCGGGCGTAGCGGGCGCTGCGGCGGTCGTCGATGACGAGGTTCCGGGCCACGGTGTAGAGCCAGGAGCGGGCGGCGGCCTCGCCCTGGGCGAGGATCTCGGGGTGCTTCCAGGCGCGCAGCAGCGCCTCCTGCACGACGTCCTCCGCCATCTGGCGGTCGCCGGTCAGGCGCAGCACGAACCGCCAGAGCGCGCTGGCGTGCTCGTCGTGCAGCGCACGCAGCATCTGGGCCTGATCCTCGGACATCTCCACCTCTTCCTGCACCAACGTAACGGGGGCCCGAACGGTTCAGCCGGTTCGCGCGAGCGGCCGCACTCTGGTACTCCGGAGTCGATGACCTTCCCCGATGCCGACGACGCCGCCCGCGTGCGCTCCTTCCTCCGCGACAACCGCTCGCGGATGCTCGACGACGTCCGGCACCTCGTGATGATCGAGAGCCCCAGCGACTCCCTCGAGGCGCTCGGCGAGCTGCACGCCTTCCTGGTGCACTGGGTGGGAGAGCGGCTCGGGCACGACGCCGACGTGCAGCACCAGCGTGCGCAGGACGCGCCGACCGCGACCAGCTGGACCGTCCCGGCGAACGGTGGCGCGAGACCGCACCGGGGCACGCGTCCGTTCGTGGCGCTGCTCGGCCACTACGACACGGTGTGGCCCCTGGGCACGACCCGCTCCTGGCCCTTCGCCGTCGACGGCGACCGCCTGAGCGGCCCGGGCAGCTACGACATGAAGGCCGGGCTGGTGCAGATGGTGTGGCTGGTGGCCGCGCTCCGCCACGCCGGCGTCCCGCATCCGGCCGTCCGCCTGGTGATGAGCGGGGACGAGGAGATCGGCAGCGCCGCCTCCCGCCCGTTCCTGGAGCGGCAGTGCGCGGGCGCCGACGCGGTCCTGGTGTTCGAGGGCGCGATCGGCGACGCGGTCAAGACGGCGCGCAAGGGCATCGGGCGCTTCGTGATCGACGTGGTCGGCGTCGAGGCGCACGCCGGGGTCGAACCGGAGAAGGGGGCGAGCGCGATCCACGAGCTCGGCTCGCTGATCCCGCGGGTGCTGGCGATCGCGCGGGAGGAGGAGGGCACCTCGGTCAACATCGGAGTGGTCTCCGGCGGCTCGCGGGTCAACGTGACGACGGCCCGCGTGCGCCTGGAGCTGGAGGCGCGGATCCGCGGATCCGCCGAGGCCGCCCGCGTCGAGGCCGAGCTCGACGCGCTCGCCGCCGCCGACCCGCGCATCCGGCTGGAGGTGCGCGGCTCCTGGGAGCGGCCCGTCTTCGAGCGGACCGCCTCCGTCGCCGCGCTCTACCGCAGGGCCGAGCGGGTCGCGAAGCGGATCGACGTCCCCCTCCGCGAGATCGCGGTCGGCGGGGCGAGCGACGGCAACCTCGTCGCCGCGCTGGGCCTGCCGGTCCTCGACGGGCTCGGCGCCCCGGGCGAGGGGGCGCACGCGCGCAGCGAGGCGATCGGCATCGAGGGCATGCTGGAGCGGACGGCGCTCGCCGCGCTGCTGGTCGCCAGCTTCGGCGACGAGCACTGACCGGCTGCAGAGGAAGGACGAGCGGATGACCCTGTACGAATCGCGCCCCGTGGGCGTCGTGATCGAGGCTCCGGCCGCCGAGGTGTACGCCCTCGTCTCCGACCCGGCGAACCTCCCGCGGTGGGCCGCGGGCCTCGCCTCCTCCGCGCTCGAGCAGGTCGACGGACGCTGGTTCGCCGACTCGCCGATGGGCCGGGTCGAAGTGCGCTTCGCCCCGCAGAACCCGTTCGGCGTCGCGGACCACGAGGTCACGCTTCCCGACGGGACGGTGGTGGACAATCCGCTCCGGGTGCTCGTGAACGGGGACGGCGCCGAGGTGGCCTTCACCGTGCGGCGGCGCCCCGGGATGAGCCTCGACGACTGGGACGAGGACTGCGCGCGGGTCGCGGACGACCTCGAATCGCTCCGGCTGCTGTTCGAGCGCGGAGCGCTGTAGGTTCGTCACAGCTCCGGCGCAGGGCCGGCACCCGTGAGAACGAGGACGCGATGACCTCCCCCGATCGTCCGAGCACCCGCCCCGCGAGCGGCATCGAGCTCAACGGCCTCGACACGATCCAGGAGTCGGAGCGGCACGGCCGCCCTCGCGACCTGTTCTGGCCGTGGTTCGCCGCGAACGTGTCCGTGCTCGGGCTGAGCTACGGCTCCTTCCTCCTCGGCTTCGGCCTCTCCTTCGGGCAGGCGACGCTCGTCAGCGTGATCGGGATCGTCGTCTCGTTCCTCTTCTGCGGTCTGGTCGCCGTCGCCGGCAAGCGCGGCTCCGCCCCGACGATGGTGCTCAGCCGGGCGGCCTTCGGGGTCGACGGCAACCGCCTCGTCTCGGTGATCTCCTGGCTGCTCACGGTGGGCTGGGAGACGGTGCTGGCCTCCCTCGCGGTGCTCGCGACGGCGACGGTGTTCGAGGAGTTCGGCTGGGACGGGGGCGTGCTCACCAAGGTGGTCGCGCTCATCGTGGTCGCCGCGCTCATCGTGATCGCCGGGATCGCGGGCTTCCGCCTGATCATGCGGCTCCAGCTCGCGATCACCGTCGCGACCGCCGTGCTGACCGTGGTCTACGTCGTGCTCGTCCTCGACCGGATCGACCTCGCCGCCGTCGGCGCCCTGCCCGCGGGCTCGGCCGCCGCGGTCATCGGCGGGCTCGTGTTCATGATGACCGGCTTCGGGCTGGGCTGGGTGAACGCCGCGGCCGACTACTCCCGCTACCTCCCCCGCGGTGCCCGCACGAGCGGAGTGATCGCGTGGACGACGATCGGCGGAGCGGTCGCGCCCGTCGTGCTGGTGGTCGTCGGCCTGCTGCTGGCCGGCTCCTCGCAGGAGCTCTCGGACGCGATCGCCGCGGACCCGATCGGAGCGCTCGCCGGGATCCTGCCGACCTGGTTCCTGCTCCCCTTCATCGTCGTCGCGCTGCTCGGCCTGATCGGCGGGGCCGTGATGGACATCTACTCCTCGGGCCTGGCGCTGCTCAGCACGGGTCTCAAGGTCTCGCGGCCGGTGGCCGCCGGGATCGACGGCGTGCTGATGGTCCTCGGAGCGGTCTACGTCGTGTTCGTCGCGGGCGACTTCCTCGGCCCTTTCCAGGGCTTCCTGATCACCCTCGGCGTGCCGATCGCGGCCTGGCTCGGCGTGTTCCTCGCCGATCTCCTCCTCCGTCGGCGCGACTACGACCAGGAGGCTCTGTACGACTCCCGCGGCCGCTACGGCAGCGTCTCGGCGGTCCCCGTGGCCCTCGTGCTGATCGGCGCGGCCGTCGGCTGGGGCCTGGTGGTCAACTACTCCCCCGGGTTCGAGTGGGAGGGCTACCTCCTCGGCCCGCTCGGCGGCCGCGACGGCGACTGGGCCGGCGCCAACCTCGGCGTCCTCGTGGCGCTCGTGATCGGCTTCGCGGGAACGCTCGCCCTCTCGCGCGGGGCCGTCCGCCGCCAGGAGGCCTCGGCGTGAGCCTGCTCGTCGCGATCGACCTGCAGCACGTCTTCGCCGACGCCGAGTCGCCGTGGGGATCCGGCGGATTCGAGCGCGCGGCCGAGGGGACCCGCCGGCTCCTCCCGGCGTTCGGCGAGCGGGTCGTGACCACCCGCTTCGTCGCCCCGGAGCGGCCCGCCGGCGCGTGGATCCCCTACTACCGCGAGTGGCCGTTCGCGCTCGTCCCCGAGAGCGACCGGCTCTACGAGCTCGTGGCCGGGTTCGAGGGCCACCGCACGATCACCGCGACGACCTTCGGCAAGTGGGGGCCCGAGCTCGAGGCCGAGCTCGACGACTCCCGCGAGCTCGTGCTCACCGGCGTCTCGACCGACTGCTGCGTGCTCTCGACGGCGCTGGCGGCCGCGGACGCCGGAGTGCGGGTCAGGGTCGCCGCGGACGCCTGCGCCGGCGCCTCCGAGTCCGACCACCAGCGCGCGCTCGACGCCATGTCCCTGTACGCGCCGCTGATCGAGATCACGACCGTGGACGCGGTGCTGGCGGACCTGCGCGACCGGGGCTGAGACCGCGGGCGGGACGCGAGCCGCTTGCGCCGGTCGGCCCCGCGCGTCGCGGGGCGACCCCGTCACCCGGCATGATGTCGGCATGTCCTCCACCGACGAGCGCGTCAGCCCGGCTTCCCGCACCCTGGTCATCGGCGAGGCGCTGATCGACATCGTCGAGCGCGACGGCAGCGCCACGGAGCACGTCGGCGGCTCCCCGGCCAACGTCGCCCTCACGCTCGCCCGACTCGGGCGACCCGCGACCCTCGTCACCGACATCGCCGACGACGAGCGCGGCCGCCGCATCAGCGCCCACCTCGAGGCCTCCGGAGTGGAGGTCCGGCACGGCGACTCGGAGCGCACCAGCACCGCTCGGGCGGTCCTCGCCGCGGACGGGTCGGCCCGCTACGTCTTCGACCTCTCCTGGAACCCGCCGGCGGCGGACCCGGAGGGCGCCTCCCACGTCCACACCGGCTCCATCGCGATCTTCCTCGAGCCGGGCGGATCCGCCGTGCTCGGGCTCCTCGAGGCTCTGCCCGCCGGAGTGACGGCGAGCGTCGACGCGAACATCCGTCCGGCTCTGGTCGGCGCGCACGCCGAGGCGCTCGCGCGCTTCGAGCGGATCGCCGCCGCGTGCGAGGTCGTGAAGCTCAGCGACGAGGACGCGGAGTGGCTCTACCCGACGATGCAGCTCGACGAGGTCCTCAGCCGGCTGCTCTCCCTCGGGTCGCAGCTCGCGGTCGTCACCCGCGGCGCGGAGGGACTGCTGCTGGCCTCGGCCGTCACGCGGGTGACCGTGCCCGCCGCCCGGATCGTGGTGGCGGACACGATCGGCGCCGGCGACTCCGCGATGGGCGCGATCCTCGACGAGGCGTTCCGCCAGGGCCTCGGCGCCGCGAACGGGATGCTCCTCGACGGCCCCGCCCTGCACGCGATCGGCCGCCACGCCGCGCACGTCGCCGGCATCACGACCTCCCGCTCCGGCGCGAACCCGCCCACCCGCGACGAGCTCTGAGGGCCGGGGGCGGACCTTCCGCAGGACGCCCCTGGTGCTCGCGCCGGGACGCGGAGATACTGGGCGCACCTCGACGGAAAGGCGTGCCGTGCCCACATCACTGAGCCCCTACATCGGCTTCGACGGCTCCGCGCAGGAGGCGATGGAGTTCTACCGGGACGTCCTCGGCGGCGAGCTCAGCTCCAGCCGCTTCGGCGACTTCGGGATGAGCGCGGATCCGGCCGACCAGGACCGGATCATGCACGCCCAGCTCGTCACGCCGAGCGGGATGATCCTGATGGGCTCCGACTCCCCCTCCTCGAGCCCGGCCGAGAGCGGCGCCCGCATCACGATCGCGCTCTTCGGCGACGACGACGCCGAGCTGAGCGGCTACTGGGACGGCCTGGCCGAGGGCGGCACGGTCGTCGAGCCGCTGGTCGCCTCGCCCTGGGGCGACCGCTTCGGGATGCTGGTCGACCGCTACGGCGTCGGCTGGATGGTGAACATCGCCGCTCCGCCGGCCTGACGCTCCTCCCCAGCGCGGGATCGGGGCACGCCTCCCCCGGGTGCGTCCACCCGTCCCGCCGGGCGCCGCGGCAGGCGCAGAATGGAGGGGCCGCTCCCGCTCCGGGGGCCGTCCCACCTCTCACGAAGGCTGCAGATGACGATCACGCTCGGGTACAAGGCATCGGCGGAGCAGTTCGGCGCCCGGGAGCTCGTCGAGCTCGCGGTCGGCGCCGAGCGGCACGGCTTCGAGACCGCGGTCGTCTCGGACCACTTCCAGCCCTGGCGCCACACGGGCGGACACGCGCCGTTCTCCCTCGCCTGGCTCGCCGCGGCCGGTGAGCGCACCTCCACCATCACCCTCGGCACCTCCGTGATGACCCCGCACTACCGCTACAACCCCGCCGTCATCGCCCAGGCGTTCGGCACGCTCGGCGTGCTTTACCCCGAGCGGATCATGCTCGGCGTCGGCACCGGCGAGGCGCTGAACGAGGTCGCCACCGGCTACCAGGGCGCGGGCGAGCAGACCTGGCCCGACTTCAAGGAGCGCTTCGCCCGCCTGCGCGAGGCCGTGCGGCTGATGCGCGCGCTCTGGGCGGGCGACCGCGTCACCTTCGACGGCGAGTACTACTCCACGCACGAGGCGTCGATCTACGACAAGCCCGAGAGCGGCGTGCCGGTCTACATCGCGGCGGGCGGTCCCGTCGTCGCGAAGTACGCCGGCCGCGCGGGCGACGGCTTCATCTGCACATCGGGCAAGGGCATGGAGCTCTACACCGAGAAGCTGCTCCCCGCTGTCGAGGAGGGCGCCGCGGCGGCCGATCGCGACTCCTCGACCATCGACCGCATGATCGAGATCAAGCTCTCCTACGATCCCGATCCGGCGCTCGCGCTCGAGAACACGCGCTTCTGGGCGCCGCTCTCGCTGTCGCCGGAGCAGAAGCACTCGCTGACCGATCCGGTCGACATGGAGCGCGCCGCCGACGAGCTGCCGATCGAGCAGGTCGCGAAGCGCTGGATCGTCGGCTCCGACCCCGAGGAGACGGTCGCGCAGATCAAGCCCTACGTCGACGCGGGCTTCACCCACCTGGTCTTCCACGCCCCGGGCGACGACCAGCAGCGCTTCTTCGACGCCTTCGAGCGCGACCTCGCGCCGCGGCTGCGCGCGCTCTGACCTCCCGCCTCCGCCACGACCCCCTTCGGAAGGGCCGCTCCCGCATGACCACGGCCACCCTGCTCGCCCGGCTCGACCGCGGCGAGGCGCTGACGCGCGAGACCGCCGAGGAGCTCCTCGGCGCGCGCGGCGACGACCTCGACCTGCTGCTGGAGGCCGCCGGCCGCCTGCGCGACGACGGACTCGCCCGCCGCGGACGGCCCGGCGTCGTCACCTACTCGCGGAAGGTCTTCGTCCCGCTGACCAAGCTCTGCCGCGACCGGTGCCACTACTGCGTCTTCGTGGAGACACCGGGCGGGCTCGCGGCCAAGCGCGAGTCGACCTTCATGGAGCCGGAGGAGATCCTCGAGGTCGCCCGCGCCGGTGCCGCGCTCGGCTGCAAGGAGGCCCTGTTCACGCTCGGCGACCGCCCGGAGGACCGGTGGCCGATCGCCCGCGCCTGGCTCGCCGAGCACGGCTACGCCTCGACGCTCGAGTACGTGCGCGCGATGGCCGTCCTGGTGATGAGCGAGACGGGCATGGTCACGCACCTGAACCCCGGCGTGATGTCGTGGGCCGAGCTGCAGCGGCTCCGCCCGGTCGCGCCCTCGATGGGCATGATGCTCGAGACGACCGCCGAGCGCCTCTGGTCCGAGAAGGGCGGCGTGCACTACGGCTCCCCAGACAAGGACCCGGCGTTGCGCCTGCGGGTGCTCGAGGACGCGGGCCGCAGCCGCATCCCCTTCACCACCGGCGTGCTGCTGGGCATCGGCGAGAACGCGGCGGAGCGGGCGGACGCCCTCTTCGCGATCCGCGAGTCCCACGAGCGGTGGGGCCACGTGCAGGAGTGCATCGTCCAGAACTTCCGCGCGAAGCCGCGGACGGCCATGCAGAACGAGGTCGACCTCGAGCTGCAGGAGTACGTGGCCAACGTCGCGGTCGCGCGCCTCGTACTGGGCGCCGACGCGACGATCCAGGCGCCGCCGAACCTCACCGACGAGCAGGAGCTCGGGCTGCTGCTGCGCGCCGGGGTCGACGACTGGGGCGGTGTCAGCCCGCTCACGGCGGATCACGTGAATCCGGAGCGCCCCTGGCCGAACATCGACGACCTCGCGCGGCTCACCGCGGCGGCCGGCTACCGGCTGCACGAGCGGCTGACCGCCCACCCGCAGTACCTCCGCGACTCGGCCACCTGGATCGATCCGCGCGTCGCTCCCTACGTCGAGGCGCTCGCCGACCGCGGGACCTGGCTCGCCGACGAGGCGGCAGCGGTCCTCCCCCGGCCCTACCGCGACTCGCTCGACGCCCTGCCCCGACCGGTCGCGCCCGCCCTCGGCGCCGTGCTCGCCCGGGCGGAGACGGACCCCGCCGGTCTCGAGGACGCCGACTACCTCGCCCTGCTCGCAGCCGACGGCGACGACCTCGACGCCCTCTCCGCTCTGGCGGACGACCTGCGGCACGACGCCGCCGGCGACGAGGTCTCGATCGTCGTCAACCGCAACATCGACACCTCCCTCTGGGGAGTCGGCGGGCTGACCGTCGAGCGGCTGGAGGAGCTCGCCGACGAGGCGGTCGCGCTCGGCGCCACCGAGCTCTGCCTCCAGGGCGCGATCGGACCGGAGCACCCGGGCGACGATCTGCTGCTGATCGTCCGCACGCTGAAGCAGCGGCAGCCCTCGCTGCACCTGCACGCCTACCGGCCCGGCGAGATCCTCGAGGTCGCCCGGCGCACGGGCCGAACCCTGCCCGAGATGCTCGACGCTCTGCGCGAGGCCGGCGTGGACTCCGTCCCGGGGACCGCCGCCCGCATCCTCGACGACGACGTCCGCGCCGTCCTGAGCGAGGGGACGGACCCGACCGTGGCCGAGTGGCGGGAGGCGATCACGGCCGCGCACCGCAGCGGCCTCCGCTCCACCTCGACCATGGTCTACGGACACGTCGAGACCCCCGAGCAGCAGCTCGCGCACCTGCGCACGCTCGCGGCGATCCAGGACGAGACGGGTGGCTTCACCGAGTTCATCGCGATGCCCTTCGTCCCGGCGGAGGCGCCTCCCGCCGTGGTGCGCGCGAGCCGGGGCGGGCCGACCCTCCGCGAGACCCGCGCCGTGCACGCCGTCGCACGGCTCGTCCTCCACGGCCGGATCGCCCACGTGCAGACCGCCTGGACCAAGCTCGGACTGCACGCGGCGCAGGTCCTCCTCCGCGGCGGGGCGGACGACCTCGGCGGCCTGCTGCTCGACGGCGCCCTGCGGCCCGAGGCCGGAGCGGAGGCCTACCGCTCGCTCGACATCGCGACCGTCGCCCGGCTGAGCGGCGAGATCGGCCGCGGCTGGCGCCAGCGCACCACGACGTACGGCGTGGTCGCGCCGGAGAGGGCGCTGCGGGCGGAGCCCGTCGCAGCGGCGGGTCCGCAGCGGATGCGCCTCCCGGTCCGCGGGACCCGCCGGGCGTCATGACCCGCTCCGAGTACCTGCGGCGCCAGGCCGATCTGGTCCGGGAGGAGCGGATCGAGTCGGACAGCGCCACCGTGCGGCTCCTGACCGCGGGCGCCGAGAGCCCGCGGTCGGTCCTGCTGCTGACCGGCGTCGGCCGTGGCGCGCGGAGCGACACCGGGCTGCTGCTGCCGATGCTGGCGCGGCGCCACCGCGTCGCCGCGCTCGAGCTCGCCGATCTCGGCGACCCCTGGCTCGACGGACCCGCCGCGGTCCGCGCCTCCCTGGACGCACTCGGCGCCGACGAGGCCGTCCTGATCGGCCACTCGCTCGGAGCCGCCGTGGCCCTCGCCGCGGGCGATCGGCGGGTGCGCGCCCTCGCCCTCGTGGCCGGGTGGCTGCGCCCGACGGAGCGCCTCCTCCGCACGGCGCGCCTCTGGCCGCTGCTCCCGCCCGACGCGCAGGAGGAGGCCGCTCGGCTCCTCGCCGTCCGCTCGGCCACCGCCCCCTCCCCGTGGGGCGCCGACGCC
The DNA here is from genome assembly GCF_002931635.1 of Rathayibacter sp. AY2B7. Taxonomy (NCBI): domain Bacteria; kingdom Bacillati; phylum Actinomycetota; class Actinomycetes; order Micrococcales; family Microbacteriaceae; genus Rathayibacter; species Rathayibacter sp. AY2B7. Next base: position 15,822 of record NZ_PSUC01000050.1, read on the forward strand.
GCCAGGATGCTCGCCGCCTCCGCCCGGGCCGACGTCGCTGCGGCCGCCTCGGACTGCCGGGTTCCCGCCCTCGTGGTCGGCTGCTCCGCCGACGCCGTCGCCGGCGTCGAGGGCGCCGAGGCCCTGCTCGGCGCGATCGACGACGCCCGCTACGCCGTCCTCGACTCCGGTCACGCGGTGCTCGCCGAGCGGCCCGCCGAGCTCCTCGCCGTCCTCGAGCACTTCCTCGCCGATCCGCACCGCGACCCGGCGGGCAGCGTCCTGGCGAGGACGACGGTCTGATGGACGTCGACGTCGTCGTGATCGGCGCCGGGTTCGCCGGGCTCGGAGCCGCGGTCCGCCTGGAGCGCCGCGGCGGGACCTCGTTCGTCGTGCTGGAGCGCGCCGAGCGGATCGGCGGGACCTGGCGGGACAACGTCTACCCCGGGGTCTCCTGCGACATCCCCTCGCACCTCTACTCCTACTCCTTCGCCCCCGAGGCCGACTGGTCGGCGTTCTACGCCCCCGGGGCCGAGATCCAGGCCTACCTCGAGCGCGTCGTCGAGAAGGAGGACCTGGCGCCGCGGCTCCGGCTGGGGACCGAGGTGCTCGAGGCGGTCTTCGACGAGGAGGCGCACCGCTGGCGGGTGCGCACCTCCCGGGGCGACTACTCCGCCGCGGTCCTCCTCGTGTGCGCGGGGCGCCTCTCCGAGCCCCGCCTCCCGGCCGTCCCGGGCCTGGATTCGTTCGCGGGTCCCGCCTTCCACTCCGCCCGCTGGAGGGACGACGTCGACCTCGACGGGAAGTGCGTCGGCATCGTCGGCTCGGGAGCCTCCGCCGTGCAGATCGTGCCGCACCTCGCCGAGCGCGCCGCCGAGGTGGTGCTCTTCCAGCGCTCGGCCCCGTACGTCGTCCCCCGCCGGAACCGCCCCTACCCGCCGGAGGAGCGCCGAGCCCTCTCCCGTGCGCCCGGGGCCCTCTCGAGGCTCCGCGAGGAGCTGTTCTGGCGCGCCGAGCTCGGCTTCGCCGGCCGCGTCGCCGTGCCCGAGGCCATCGACCGGCTGCGGTCGGAGGCGCTCGGCCACCTCGAGGCGCAGATCATCGATCCCGCACTCCGCACCGTGCTGACTCCGGACTACGAGATCGGCTGCAAGCGCGTGCTCCTCTCGGACGACTACTACCCCGCTCTCGCGCAGCCGCACGTCCGCGTCGTCCCCGGTCCGCTCCGGCGCGTCGAGGAGGGCGCCGCGCTCGGCGACGACGGCGTCCCGCACGGGGTCGACGTGCTCGTCTTCGCGACCGGCTTCCACTCCACGCGGCCGCCCTTCGCCCGGCGCATCCGCGGCCGCGGCGGCGTCCTCCTCGCCGACCGCTGGGCCGACGCCATGGTCGCGTACGAGTCGACCGCGGTCCACGGGTTCCCGAGCCTCTTCGTCGTCAACGGCCCCAACGCGAGCCTCGGCCACAACTCCGCGGTGCACATGATCGAGACGCAGATCGACTACGTGCTCGCCGCTCTCGACCACCTCGCCGTCTCCGGCGCCGACCGGCTCGAGGTCACCGCCGAGGCCGAGGCCGCCTCCGTCGCCCGCCTCGACGCCCTCAGCGCCGACACCGTCTGGACCAACGGCGGCTGCGAGAGCTGGTACCTGGACGACAACCGGCGACTCACGCTGCTCTGGCCCGACTTCGCCTTCGCCTTCCGCGAGGAGCTCGGCCGGTTCGACCCCTCGGCCTACACGACCTGACCGCGGCTCGCTATCGTGACCGCATGACCGACCGCGTGCTCGCTCCCGAACCGCCCGCCGACGGCGCGAAGCCGAAGGGACCGGCCTCGTACTTCCCGAGCATCGAGAAGACCTACGGCCGTCCCGTCCAGGACTGGCTCGACCTCGCCGACGAGCGTCTGCGCTCCGAGCCGCACATGCAGGTCGTCACCTGGCTGAAGACCGAGCACGGCCTGGGCCACGGCCACGCCAACGCTATCGTCGCCTACGTCCGGGCCGCCCGCGCCTGACCGGCCCGCCCGTCGTCCGCACAGGCTAGGCCCGCCCGCCTCCCCGGACCACCCGTCGTCGGCGCCCGCGCCGGGCGGGGATAATCGGGGCATGCGCGAAGACGACGATGTCGATCTGGTGATCGACGCGTGGGCCGGGGCCCTGCCCGACCTCGATTTCGCGCCTCTGGACGTCGTCTCCCGCCTCCGCCGCCTCAGCCCGCGCGTGCAGGAGGTGCGGCGGCAGTCCTTCGCCGTCAGCGATCTCGCCCCGTGGGAGTTCGAGCTCCTCTCGCTGCTGCGGCAGCGCGGAGAGGGCGGGATGACGCCCTCGGCCCTGGCCACGCACCTCGCGCTGTCCAGCGGCAACCTGGCCAGCCGCGTCGACCGCCTCGGGGCTCGCGGGCTCGTGGTCCGCGAGCAGAACGCCGCCGACTCGCGCAGCAAGATCGTCTCGCTCACCCCGCGGGGCACGAAGCGGGTCGACGAGGCGATGCGCAATCTCGTCGCCGCCGAGGGCGAGGTGCTCGCCGACCTGGACACCGCGCAGGTGTCGGTCCTCATCGAGTGCCTGCGGCGGATCAGCGACACCCTCGACCGACTGCAGTGACCCGCTACGCCCGACGAGCCTGAGAGGTCAAGCCCGTTCGGAGAGACGGGCACCGGACGTAGCGTGAAGCGTGCACGGTCGAGGCGTCAGCCACCCGTGCGGATGATCGCGAAAGCGGAGAGCACCATGACACAGATTTCTTCTATCCAACCCGCGCGATGGAGCCGGAACGGAGTCAGGATCGTCGTCGTTCCCGGGGCGGAGCTGCCCCGGTTCCGACTCGAGATCGACGCCCGACTGACCACCGCGCCCTCCCTCGTCCCCACCGGACCCTTCTCGACCGTCGAGGAGGCCGAGCGGGCCGCCGAGGTCGCCGCCGGCCTGCTGGGGGCGAAGATCCCGGCCTGAGCGCACACCCGTCGAGACGGCCGGATCAGCCCGCGAGCTCCGCGAGCGATCCGGTCGGGACCGCGATCCACCCCTCGGCCTCCGCCGCCTCCTGCAGTTCGGGAGGCACCGGCAGGGTCGCGCCCAGGGCGTGGGCGCGGGCGTTGAGAGCGGCGACGACGGCGTCGAACGCGTCGTCGGAGCGGCTCATCAGCGCGAGCGCGGGCGCCGGCACATCGAGCCAGGGCGCGGCCCGTCGCAGCGACTCCGCGGCGAGCGCCACGGCCTCCGGTCGCGTCTTGTACCCCGTGGTGTCCACTCCCCAGAGCCGCAGCGCCGCCGCCGGGTACGCCTCGACGAGCCGTCCGCGCCCGGAGCGGTCGACGTCCTCCCCGCTCGCGGCGAAGGCGTCGAGCAGCTCCGCACAGCGCATCGCGGTCATCCCGAGCCGGTCGGTCGAGACGCTGAGCGGCCAGCGGCCGGTGACCTCGCGCGCCACCCGGTCCGTCTCGCGGTACGCGAGGCGGCGGCGCCAGTCGCGTCCCGCGAGCGTCCGCGGCGAGACCTCCCGTCGCGTGTGCGCGGAGACGAACGCCGCGAACTCCACCGGCCAGCCGAACGCGCAGTCGATCCCGATGACCGCCGCGTCCCGTGACGCATCGACGATCGTCGCGTCCTCGGCGCCGAGTACGAGCGAGCGGACGACGGCTCGGCCGCCGGAGAACTCGAGGGCGGCGAGAGCGGTGCGAACCGGCTCCGCAGCGAGGTCGACACCGATCGTGAGCACGGGGACAGGGTAGGCGCTCCGGCGCTACGCTCGAGCGATGACGCCGCCCGCTTCCTCCTCCCGGGCGGAGTCGGCCCGCGTGCCGGTCGCGCTCCTCCGCCTCCTCGTGGCCGCCGCCGTGCTCGTCGCCGTGATCGCGACGGCCGTCGACACCGCCTCTCGGACGCCGCTGAACCCGTTCAACTTCTTCGGCTTCTTCACCATCCAGAGCAACATCGTGCTGGCCGTCGTGCTCGGAGCCACCGCCGTGCTCGCGCTCCGCCGCCGTCCCGCGCCCGGCGGGCTCGTGCTGGTGCGGGGCGCCTTCACCGGGTACATCATCGTCGTCGGGCTGGTCTACAACACCCTCCTCACCGATGTGGCGGGCGGAGTGGCGCTGCCGTGGGCCAACACCGTCATGCACGTGCTGTTCCCCGTCTACGGACTGCTCGACTGGCTGCTGCTCGCGGATCGCCCTCCGCTGCCGTGGCGGAGGCTCTGGCTGGTCGTGGTCTACCCGATCGTCTGGCTCGTCGTGGTGCTGATCCGCGGAGCGACGGACGGCTGGGTGCCCTATCCGTTCCTGGATCCCGCGACCGGGTACGGGCAGGTGTCGGTGTTCGTCGTCGGGATCGCGGTCGCGTTCCTCGCGTCGGGGGCGCTGGTCTGGGCGATGAGCCGGCTGCGGATCGTGCCGGTGGCGGGCGGCTGAGAGGACGCTCGCCTTCCAGACGGTTCCGCCCGCCGGACGACCGGATCCGCTGCCGTCGCGCACATCCGGCCCGTTCTGGGGTCACCCTTTCGGGGTCATCCGGGGCGCCGCTCCCCTAGCGTCAGCACCGACGGCTCCCCCACCGTCCTCCCCCTCGAGAACGGTCCACCATGAGCCTCTCCCCCTCCCACCCGCCGACCCCGAGCCGCCGCGTCCGCGCCCTCGCCGTCGGAGCCGCACTCGCCCTCGCCGCCGCCCTGCTCCCGGCGCAGGCCGCCGCCGCCGCCACTCCCGCCACCCTCTCGGTGCTGAGCCTCGGCGACTCCATCACCCAGGCCTACGGGACCTGCGGCTCCTTCGCGGACTGCCCCCGCAACAACTGGTCCACCGGCACCAGCTCCTCCGTGAACTCCTTCGCCTCCCGCTTGCGGACCGCGCTCCCCGGCACCACCGTCACGACCGCGAACTTCGCCACCACCGGCGACGTCGTCGCGCAGGTCCCCTCGCGGATCGACGCCGCGGTCGCCGCCGGCGTGCGGCCGGACGTCGTCACCCTGCTCATCGGCGGCAACGACCTCTGCTCGCCCGACAACCGCGTCGCCTCCGACGGCTACACGATGACCCCGGCGAGCACGTTCCGCACCGGAGCCTCCGCCGCTATCACGAAGATCCGCACCACGTGGCCCTCCGCCCGCATCGTCCTCTCGTCGATGCCGAACGTGGCCTCCGAGTGGTCGGTCGTGAAGACCGGAGTCGGCGCGCTCGTCTGGGCGGGCGGCGACCTCTGCCGGACCACGCGCGGCGTCAGCTCCACCGGCCGCAGGCTCAGCAGCACCGCCGCTGCCGCCTCCGCCGCTGCCGCGAAGACGCGGACGACGCAGTACAACACCGCGCTGCAGACGGCGTGCAGCGCCGCCGGTCAGCTCTGCGACTGGGACGGCGGAGCGCTCACCGCGACCCCCGTCACCAAGGGCCTGATCGGGACCACCGACTACTTCCACCCGAGCGTCGCGGGTCAGGCGAAGATCGCCTCGATCCAGTGGGCGGCGTCGAACTTATCGAAGTAGCGGCCTCCGAAGCGGCCGCTCACGCGTCGAGCGGCCGCTCACCCTCGCGGCGGCGACGCTGCTCCTCGGCGAGCCGCGCGTAGTGCGCCTCCTCGCGCTCGAGGTCGGCGAGCTGCTCCTCGGTGCTCTTCGGAGCGGGCCGCACCACCATCGTCGGCGGCGCCTGCTTCCGGCGGCCGGGCACTCGGCCGCCCGGCACGAAGGATCCGCCGTCGCCGCGCTTCCAGTCGTGCCCGAGCAGGAACCACAGCGAGACGCCGATGAGCGGGAGGAAGAAGATCAGCAGGATCCACACGATCTTGGGCAGGTTCTTGATGACGTTGTCCGGCTGCCGCACGACGTCGACCAGCGCGAGCACGGTCAGGACGATGATCACCAGCGAGAAGACGAACCCCATGCAGTCGAGGGTACGACGCCGAGGGCGCCCCGTCGCCGCTGTGCCGGCCGGCGTCCGGTCCGTGTGCGGTCCAGGAGCGGCTCCGACGCATCCGCCCCGTGCCTCCGCGCTGTTCGGCGCCGATCCCGGGCACACGCCTGCTCCCCACGAACGCGTGCCACCATCGGACGATGACCGAGACGCCGTCCGCCCCCGCCTCGACGCCGGCGAGGAAGCGCCTGACCGCCGCGCGTCTCGCCCTGCTCGCCGGCCTCGTCCTCGCCGTCGCCGGACTCGCGGCCCTCGCGCTCGTGCCTCTGCAGTTCGCGAACATCGACCGTCAGGGCTTCGACTACGTGTGCAGCGTCAGCCTGGGCGGCGTCCCGCCCGAGGCAGGCGACCTGGTCCGCGGCTTCTGGTCGTGGTGGCCGCTGGGCGCGGCCTGCGAATGGACGCTGCTCGACGGCACGACGGTGGTCGACCTCCCCGACTGGTCGACGACCGCCGTCGCGATCGTGGGGGCCGTGCTGCTCGTCGTCGGCGTGGCACTCGCGATCGCGTCGCCGCTCCTCCGCAGGCGCGCTCCGGTCCCGTCCGTCTAGCGGTCGAAGAGGTTCCCGAGGTCGCCGAGCCCCGGCAGCTGGAAGTCGGAGCCGAACTCCGACACCTGCTCCCCCAGCCCGGACACGTGCTCACCCGCACCGGAGACGAACTCTCCCGCGCCGCCCGTGATGTCGCCGAAGTCGCCCAGATCGCCGAACCCGCCGGCGAGGTTCTCGAAGTCCACGCCGAGGCCGGACGCCTGCGCGAGCAGCGGACCGGCGACGCTGCTGATCACGGCGCCGCCCGCGACCGCCGCGAGCAGTCCGCCCGCCGCGCCGAGCCCGATGCCCGCCGCCGCTCCGACGCCAGCACCCGCGAGGGCGCCGCGGGTCCCCGGCTTCGAGAACATCTTCTTGAGGAACCCTGGGTCGTTCGCCTCGCCGCGCGTCGCCGCGCGCGCCAGGTCCTCGGGGGCGGAGGACCGCGGCTGCTCGTTCGCGGGCAGCTCGTCGCGGAGCCGCGCCTCGACCTGGGTGCGCTGCGCCGGCGTCAGCTTCGCGAACGCGTCGCGGTGCACCTGCTCGAGCTGCTCCGGGTCGGCGGTGCGGAGGAGGTAGTCGTAGCGCGCGATCGCCGCGCGGTCCTCCGGCGTGACCACCGGCTGCTGCCCGGGCCGGGCGTCCTGCGGTCGCGCGGAGGGTCGCTGCGGCGAGCCGTACTGCTGAGGCGGCTGGACCTGCCCGCTCCGCGAGTCGCCCGTCACCTTGTCGGCGGCGGTGCGCACGAGATCGCGCCAATCGGTCGTCCCGCTCGAGGACGACCCCGGGCCGCTCTTCGAATCGAGCGCCTTCGACGCCATGCCGAGAACGCGCTTGAACATGCTCACAGAGAACCTTCCGTCGAGTACCAGCCTCGATCATGGCGGCGCCGCCTGAGCGAAGGCCCGCGAGACGCCCTCAGAAGGCCGTGAGCGGTCTGCGGTGGGCGTCGCTCCGAGATGTCCTCCCCGCCCTCGCCTGATCGAGGAGCTCGCGCACGCACCGCGGGCGGAGGACGGCCCACCACATCCAGCCGAGGAAGGGGGTCTCGAATACCGCCAGCGACCGCCTGCGGACGGCCTCCATGCGACCGGCTATCGCGAGCAGCGCACTGAAATCCGCGCGCCGGCTGTCCGCGGACGCGTCCCGGTGGACGGCGAGGCTCCGGACGAGGACGGCCGAGAACCCGCGAAGGAGCTCCTCGGTCGTGCATCCCTGCTGCCGAGGAGTTCCGACCCGGGCAGGACCATCGAGGACTCGAACCGTCGTCGCCTCGACGAACAGAGCTCGGAGTGCTGGGCCGGGGGGGCAGACCCTGGCGTCAGACGGAGCGACGGCGGCGGCCGTCCGATGGACTGATCCCGATCGCGGATCGTGGTGCCCCTGGAGGGACTCGAACCCCCAACCTGCTCCTTAGGACGGAGTCGCTCTTCCATTGAGCTACAGAGGCTGGCCGAGCCAGTGTACCCGCCGGGCCCCGCCGCCCGCGGTGCGTGCGCGAGCTCCTCGATCAGGCGAGGGCGGGGAGGACATCTCGGAGCGACGCCCACCGCAGACCGC
>NZ_PSUC01000051.1:0-23185 GCF_002931635.1 Rathayibacter sp. AY2B7
GTATCGCCCACCACGAGAACCCCCGGCCCCTGGCCGGGGGTTCTGTCGTTCCCGGCTCCGGCGCTACCCTCGCAGGATGCCCGCCCCGATCCCCGTCGACGACCAGGGCACCCTCCTGCGGCTCGTCTCGCGGGACGACGGACCTGCCCTCGCCGCCGCGTACCGGCGCAACCGCCGGCACCTCGCGCCCTGGGAGCCGACGCGCTCGACCCGCTTCTTCGAGGCGGGGGGCCAGACCGACGCCGTCGCGGACGCGCTCGCCGCGCATCGGGCCGGCAGCGTCCTCCCGCTCGTCCTCGACGCGGGCGGCGTGATCGTCGGTCGGCTGACTCTCGCGAACATCGTCCGCGGCGCCTTCGACAGCGGCGATCTCGGCTACTGGCTCGACAGCGGTCTGCAGGGCCGCGGCGTGATGACCCGCGCGGTCGGAGCCGTCCTGCGCACCGCGCGGGAGGATCTGGGGCTGCACCGCGTGCAGGCCGGGACGCTCCTCCACAACGTCGGATCGCAGACCGTGCTGCAGCGCAACGGCTTCGAGCGGATCGGCGTCGCGCGGCGATACCTGCGGATCGCCGGGGAGTGGCAGGACCACGTCCTCTTCCAGGCGCTGCTCGAGGGCGGCCCGCTCCAGCCTCCGCCGACTCCGCTCGTCTAGGGTGAGCGGCGCCGGCCTTCTCCCGGCGCTCCGAGCGGGAGGGACGCGCCCATGACCACGCGGCACATCGGCGGACGAGAGTTCGACTTCGAGCGGCAGGTGGCCGTGATGGCGGTCGTGAACCGCACTCCCGACTCCTTCTACGACAAGGGCTCCACTTTCGCCCTGGACAGCGCCATCGCGGCCGCCGTGCGCGCCGCGGAGCTCGGCGCCGACTGGGTCGACATCGGCGGAGTGCCGTTCGGCCGCGGCCCCGCCGTCACGCTCCAGGAGGAGCTCGACCGGGTCGTCCCCGTCGTGGCGGGCATCGCGGAGCGGAGCGACGTCGTCGTCTCGGTGGACACGACGAGCGCCGAGGTCGCGCGCGCGAGCATCGCCGTGGGCGCCTCCGTCATCAACGACACGAGCGGGCTGCACGACCCCCGGATGCTCGAGGTCGTCGCCTCCTCCTCCGCTCAGCTCGTCATCACCCACAGCGTGGGCGCTCCCCGCAGCGAGCCGGAGAGACCCGAGTACGACGACGTCGTGGCGGCGGTGGTCGACCACCTGCGGAGCCGGGTCGATCGCGCGCTCTCGGGTGGAGTGCCTGCCGGGAGGATCATCGTCGATCCGGGCCATGACCTGAACAAGAACACCCTGCACACGCTCGAGCTCACCCGCCGGCTGGGCGAGGTGGCCGCGCTCGGCTTCCCGGTGCTCGCCGCGGTCTCCAACAAAGACTTCATCGGCGAGGCGCTGGACCGGCCGCAGGGGGAGCGCCTCGAGGGCTCCCTCGCCGCCGCGGTGATCTGCATCCTGAACGGTGCGCGGATCGTGCGCATGCACGACGTGCGCCAGGCGGTGGACGCCGTGCGGATGACGGAGGCGGTGCTCGGCTGGCGGGCGCCCGTCTTCCTCCGCCACAACGTGGAGCCGGCGGCGTGAGCGCCCGCATCGACGGCCTGTCGCCGGCCGTGCAGGACCTGTCCGACGAGGCTCTGCTGGCCCTCTACGCGGACGGGGCCGGCGAGCAGTGGCTCCGGGTCAACTTCGTCGCGAGCGTCGACGGAGCGGTCACCCGCGACGGCGTCTCGGGCGATCTCGGGGGAGCGGCGGACCTGCGCGTGTTCGACCTGCTCCGTCGGCTCGCCGACGTCGTGCTCGTCGCGGCCGGCACGGTGCGGACCGAGGGCTACGGTCCGATGGTGCTGAGCGACGAGTCCGTGCGGGCGCGGCTCGGCACCGGGCGCGCCCCGCAGCCCGTCTTCGCGATCGTCTCGGGGTCGCTCGACCTCGATCCCGCCTCGCGGATCTTCACCGAGGCGCCGGTGCGCCCGATCGTCGTGACCACCGGCTCCTCGCCGGCCCGCCGCCGCGCGGAGCTCGCCGAGGTCGCCGACGTGCTCGTCTGCGGCGACGCAGAGCTCGACGCGACGCGGATGCGGGCGCAGCTCGCGGAGCGGGGGCTCGGCAGGATCCACTGCGAGGGCGGTCCGTCGCTGCTCGGGACCCTCCTCGCCGCGGACGCCGTCGACGAGCTCTGCCTGACCGTCGCTCCGACGCTCGAGGCGGGGGACTCCGGGAGGCTCGCCCGCGGCGACGTCCCCGGACCGCGCCCGCAGCACCTGGCGCACGTGCTCAGCGCCGGCGACACGCTGCTCCTGCGCTACCTCCGCCGGCGCTGACCCGCCCTAGTCGCGGCGCCGCTCGTTCCCGTCGCGCTTGGCCTCGGAGGCCGGACGGGCGGCGATCACGGGGTGGGCGCCGGTGAAGCCGTCACGGGCGGACGCGATCGCCAGGATGCGCGGCTTCGCGACGTGCCAGCCCACGATCAGGGCGGGCACGCCGACCACCGCGACGATCCCCACGGTCCAGGTGCCGGTCGGGAAGTCGACGGCGATGAGGACCACCACGATCACCAGGAACGCCAGGGTGAGCCACGAGGTCACCGGGGCGCCGGGCATCCGGAAGGACGGGCGCTCCAGGCGCCCCTGGGCCGCCCAGCGCTGCAGCTGCATCTGGCAGAGGACGATCATGCCCCAGCCCGTGACGATGCCCAGCGCCGAGACGTTGAGGACGATCTCGAAGGCCTCGGACGGCACGAAGAGGTTCAGCACGATCCCGATCAGGGTGATGCTCGCCGTGAGCAGGATGCCGCCGTAGGGGACGCCCTGCTTGTTCATGCGGCCGGTGAAGGCGGGGGCGGAGCCGTTGAGCGCCATGGAGCGGAGGATGCGGCCGGTCGAGTAGAGCCCGGCGTTGATGCTGGAGAGCGCGGCCGTCAGCACGACGAAGTTCATGATCGATCCGGCGATCTCGCCCGAGGAGCCGTCGCCCAGCGAGCTGAAGAACGTGACGAACGGGCTCTCGCCCTTCGAGTAGGCCGTGTAGGGCAGCAGCAGCGTCAGCAGCAGCACCGAGCCGACGTAGAAGACGGCGATGCGCAGGATGACCGAGTTGATCGCCCGCGGGATGACCTTCGCCGGCTCCGCGGTCTCGCCCGCCGCCGTGCCGACCAGCTCGACTCCGGAGTAGGCGAACACCACGCCCTGGACGACCAGGACGCTGGCGATCAGGCCGCCGGGCAGGATGCCGCCGTTGTCGTTCCAGAGGCTGATCCCGGGGTCCACGGCGACGCCGCCGGACTGCAGCGGCCAGCCCGCGGCCAGCACGACGACGCCGATCACCAGGAAGACCACCAGCGCCGTGACCTTGATCAGCGCGAACCAGAACTCCAGCTCCCCGAAGACCTTGACCGAGACGAGGTTCAGCGAGAGCACGACGACCAGGGCGATGAGTGCGAGGAGCCACTGGGGCACGGAGGAGAAGAGCGACCAGTACTTCACGTAGAGGGCCACCGCGGTGACGTCGGCGATCGCGGTCATCGCCCAGTTCAGGAAGTACATCCAGCCGGCGACGAAGGCGGCCTTCTCGCCCAGGAACTCGCGGGCGTAGGAGATGAAGGAGCCCGAGCTCGGCCGGTGCAGGACCAGCTCGCCGAGCGCGCGGAGGATCAGGTAGGCGAAGACGCCGCAGACCGCGTACACGACGACGAGCGAGGGACCGGCGGTGGCGAGTCGGCCGCCGGCGCCGAGGAAGAGGCCGGTGCCGATCGCGCCGCCGATGGCGATCATCTGCAGCTGCCGGGGCTTGAGGCCGGGACGGTAGCCCTCCTGCTCCTTCGAGAAGTCGGGCTGCACGGGCCCGCGGTCGTCGTCGCTCTGCGTCACGGGGGCTCCCTCGTCACCGGATCGCGCCGGGCGGCTGCTCCGGCACGCCCGTCAGGGTAAGGGCGCGTTGCTCTGAGGAGGCGGATGGCGCGGTCCGCGGCATGCGGATCCTCTCAGGATCGAAGCGCCTACCCTGGGGGCATGAGCGGTCCGGACCTCGCACGGCAGTCCTCGCTCGAGGGCGTCCGGATCCCGTCGCCGGCGAGGCGCCTGAACGGCGGCACCGATCCGGCGCTCGTCTGGCGCAACGAGCTCGACGGGCTGACCTTCCGCGTGGACGCCGGGTACCTGAAGTGGAATCCCCGGTCCACGGGCGTCGACCTCCGCCGCGAGATCGCGCGTCTGCGCTGGCTGGAGGGGCGGATCGACGCGCCCCGGATCCTGGAGGCGGGCGAGGACGAGGAGGGGCAGTGGCTCCTCACCGCACCGCTGCCCGGGCGGAGCGCCGTCGATCCGAAGTGGACAGCCCGCCCGGAGGAGGCCGTCCGTGCGATCGCGGCCGGCCTGCGGGCGGTCCACGCGCTTTCCGTCGACGCGGTGCCCGAGGAGCTGCGCGGCGACTCCTGGTTCGCGCGCCGGCCGTCGGCGCTCGGCTCGGCTCCGGAGCTCGTGGACCCCGTCGTGGTGCACGGCGACGCGTGCGCTCCGAACACGCTCGTCGACGACGACGGACGCTGGAGCGGCACGGTCGACGTCGGCGACCTGGGCGTGGGCGACCGCTGGGCGGATCTGGCGGTCGCCGCGGTCAGCCTCGGCTGGAACTACGGACCCGGCCACACTCCGCTGCTCCTCGCGGAGTACGGAGCGGATCCGGACGACGAGCGCGCGGCCTACTACCGCGCGCTCTGGTCGTCCGAGTCCTGAGTCACTTCTTCTTCGCGGCCTCGTCGTCCTGGGCCGCGCCCTCGTCGCTGCGGTTCTCGCTCGCCAGGCGCAGCCAGCGTCCGTCGCGGACGTCCTTCTCGTGCACGGCCGCCTTCTTGTCGCTCGCGGCGGTGTCGCGCGGGGGGAGCTGGATGGTCTCCTCCGCCTCGATGCCCGCCTGCAGCTCGCGTCCGCGCTCGAGCTCGGCGTCGAACTCCGCGCCGAAGAGCAGGGCGATGTTGGTGATCCAGATCCAGAGGAGGAAGACGATCACCGCGCCGAGCGAGCCGTAGGTCTTGTTGTAGTTGGAGAAGTTGGCCACGTAGAACGCGAAGCCGGTCGAGGCGATCAGCCAGATCGCCAGGGCGACGATCGATCCGATGCTGATCCAGCGGAACTTCGGCTGGCGGATGTTGGGCGCCCAGTAGTACAGGATCGCGACGATCACGATCGCTATCACCACGAGCACCGGCCATTTCGCGATGTTCCACACGGTGAGGGCGGCGGGGCCGAGGCCCACGACGTCGCCGACGGCGGTCGCGACCGGTCCGCTGAGCACGAGGATGAGCGCCGCGATCACGATCAGGACGACCGTCACCACGGTCACGCCGAGCATCGTCGGGCGGAGCTTCCAGAAGGGGCGCCCCTCGTCGATCTGGTAGACGCGGTTCATCGCGCGGCCGAAGGCGCCGACGTAGCCGGAGGCGGACCAGATCGCTCCGACGACACCGGTCACGAAGGCGAGACCCGCGGCGGAGGAGCTGGTCAGCGCCTGGATCGGGTCGCGCAGCAGGTCGACGACCTCGCTCGACGCGAGGTTCCCGATCAGGTCGAGGACCAGATCGGTGGTGGCCTGCGCCTGGCCGAAGAGCCCCAGCACCGACACGATCGCGAGCAGGGCGGGGAAGAGCGCGAGCACCGCGTAGTAGGTGAGCGCGGCGGCGAGGTCGGTGCACTGGTCCGCGCCGAACTCGCGGGCCGTCTTCTTGAGGACGTAGAACCAGGAGCGCTTGGTGATGTCGGTGACGTCGTCGGGCTTCCGGGAATCGTCGGGATCGGGCGCTGTCTTCTCGCGGGTCGTGCTCTGCTCGGCCATGCGGACACGCTACGGGGCCGACAGTCATCGGACGGCCCCCTTGACGGCGCGGCCGGTCGTGTCGCGGGTCAGGCCCGGCGCTGGCGCGCAGCGGCGAGGGTGCCGAAGAGGAGGAAGGAGCAGGTCGCGGCGAGGACGGTCAGCAGGGGAGCCTCCCAGCCGCCGCTCGCGTCGTGCGCGAAGCCGATGACGGTCGGGGCGGTGGCGGCCACGGCGTAGCCGATCCCCTGCACCGTGGCCGAGAGCCGCGACGCATGGGCGTCGGAGCGGGAGAGCCGCACGACGAGCACGAAGACCACCGTGAATCCTCCGCCCTGGGCCGCGCCGCCCAGCACGCACCAGAGCGCCCAGAGCTGCGGGGCGAGCAGCAGCCCCGCCGGCACCGTGCACCAGAGGAGGCCGACGAGCACGATGCTCCCCAGGGGTCCGAGCCTGCGGACCAGGAGCGGGACGCCGAGGGCGCCGGCGACCGCGGCGAGCTGGAACACCGAGGCGCTCGCGCCCGCGGTCGCGATCGAGAAGCCGTTGCGGTCGACGAGCAGCGAGGGGAGCCACGCCGTCACTCCGTAGTACGAGAACGCCTGGCTCGAGAAGCAGAGCGCGAGCGCCAGCACGGTCGCGCTGCGGAAGATCCGCGGAGCCGGTGCGGCCGGTGCGCGGTCGGCGCGGGCCTGGCGGGGAGTCGGACGCAGGGCCGCCCGAGGCCCCACGGCCACGAGCCAGCCGGCCAGAGCGAGGGCGTTGAGGGCGAGCCAGACGAGCAGGGCGCCGCGCCAGCCGAGCGCCAGAGCGAGCGGAGCGGTGCCGAGCGAGGTGATCGTCGAGCCGATGTTGAGGGCCGCGGTGTAGACGCCCGTCGTGAGGTCGACGCGCTCGGGAGCGACGTCCCGCCGGATCACGACGGGGAGGACGACGTTGCCGATCGTGATGGAGACGCCGATCAGGATCGTGCCCGCCACGGCCGGTCCCACGTCGCCGATCGAGCGGACGATCGTGCCGAGCGCGACGCCGATCACCGTGACGGTCACGGCGGCGTCGGGACCCGCGCGGCGGATCACCAGGAGGGCGAGCGGAGTCGCCAGGGCGAAGCAGAGCACGGGGATGCTGGTGAGGATCCCCGCCTGGCCCGCGGACAGCGCGAGGTCCTCGCGCACCGCGTCGATGATGGGCGCGACGGCGACGATCGGACCGCGCAGGACCAGCGCGACCAGGGCGACCGCCACGACGAGGAGCCAGGGAGCGCTCCGGCGCGCGGTCATCGGGGCGTCGAGGGCCGCGGCACCCCGGTCAGCCGGCCAGGCCGGGGACCCCGGCCGAGAGGTTGCCGACGATGGTGAAGACGCCCGACACCAGACCGAGGATCCCGGTGACGAGTCCGGCCGTCGCGAGCCCGCGACCGCCTCCGACGAGCGGTGCGGCCGCCCGGCCCTTCGCCGAGAAGACGATGGCGAGGATCGAGGGGATCAGCAGCGGGTTGATCAGCAGGCTCAGGACGCCGAGCACGAGGCTCGCGATCGCCATCGGGTTGCGGCCCGCCGCGGAGGACGGGGCGGACGGATAGGCGTACAGCTCCTGCTCCGGAGCGCCCGGGGGCGTGCCGTAGGCGGGAGCGGGCTCCGAGGAGGACGGGCGGGACCGGTCGGTCCACGCCGTGCCGTCCCAGTAGAGCTCCGAGCCGAGGTCGGCCGGGTGCGGGTACCACCCGGGCGCGGGCAGCGGAGCGGAGTCGTCGGGCATGGGGCGAGTCTAGAGCGGCGCCGATCAGCTCTTCGGCTGCTCGATGGCGAGCGCGTTCCCGTCGGGATCGAGGATCCAGGCCGCCCAGACGCTGCCGCGGTCGGCCACGCCGTTCTCGGTGCGCAGCTCGTCGCTGTCGTAGTCCTCCGGAGCCACGCCCCGAGCCGCCAGCGCGTCCAGCTCGGCGCGCAGGTCTGCCACCCGCCAGGCGGCCTTGGTCTGCTCGTCCTTCGAGCCCGTGCTGCTGGCGGTGACGGTGAGCCGCGTGCCGCCGCAGGAGTAGGCGATCGCCGACTCGCTCTCCTCGAGGACCTCCAGTCCCAGGGAGCCGGCGTAGAAGGCGCGGGAGGCGGCGAGGTCGCGGGAGAGCAGAACGGGGCCGATGGGGGAGTCGGAGAGCACGGTGAGCCCTTTCGTCGGTGGGCCTCCAGTCGACGCCCGCTGCGGCCCGGCGCGGAAGGGATTGCCACCGGGCCGGCCGGAGGGGGGCGAGCGCGGCAGAATGGCCTCGGCCGTGCCCGCCGCGCGGCCGGGAGGAGCCCTCATGAGCTGGACCATCGACGAGGTGGCGTGGACCCACCCGGACGCCGAGCGTCTGCGCGACGCGCAACGGCGCGAGCTCGACGAGCGCTACGGCAACGACGACCACGAGCCCGGCACGCCGCCCTCGGCCGACGACGTGCCCGTCTTCCTCGTCGCCCGCGACGCGAGCGGCGCGGCGGTGGCCTGCGGCGGACTGCGGCCTCTCGACGACGACGTCCTCGGACCGGGGGCGATCGAGGTGAAGCGGATGTTCGCCGACCGCGCCGCCCGCGGCACCGGAGCGGCCACGGCCGTCCTTCGCGCGCTCGAGGCGCGGGCGGCCGCTCTGGGCACGACGCGCCTGGTGCTGGAGACCGGGACGCTCCAGCCCGACGCGATGCGGTTCTACCTCCGGGAGGGCTACCACGCCATCCCGCCGTTCGGCGCCTACATCGGGTCCGAGCACTCGGTCTGCTACGCCCGCGATCTCGCTCCCGGCACCTGAGCGTCAGCGGCGCAGGGTCTCCACCGGGTACTCGCCGAAGCGGCGGTGGTACGCCCCCGAGAAACGGCCCTGGTTGAGGAAGCCCCAGCGCGCGGAGACGGCGCGCACGGTCTCCTCGCCCGGAGCGCCCTCGCGGAGCTCGACGCGCGCCCGGTCGAGACGCACGCCGCGCAGGTAGCCGAGCGGAGTGTCGCCGAAGTGCCTCCGGAACGCGGCCTGCAGCGCCCGCGGAGTGAGCCCCGCCGCTGCCGCGATGTCGGACACGGTGACGGGCGATGCGGCGAACGCGTGCAGGAACTCGGCGGCCCGCAGCAGGTGCTCGAGCCCCGGCCGCAGCACCTGCGCCGGAACGACGACCGGCCGGTGCGCGAAGGTCGCGAGCAGGTGCAGAGCGACACCGCGCTCGGCCGCCACGAGCTGCAGCGCGGTCGCCTCGCGGCCCGACCGCAGGACGCCCGCGAAGTCGTCGACCGCCCGCCACCAGCCCGGCAGCGCCGAGGCGGAGGCGATCGAGCGGTGGTCGAAGACGAGCGGCAGCGGCACGCCGTCGCCGGCCTCGGACGAGACCTGCTCGAGGAGGCCGGCGGCCACGTGCACGAGCCGCTGCTGGAAGTCGCGGCTGACGAACTCGAACGGACGCGCGCTGGGGAAGACGACCGGCCGCCCCGGCAGGTGGACGATCCGATCGCCCTCCGGGTCCACCACGCTCGTGCCGGAGAGGAACCACGAGACGACGTACTCGCCCTCCGGACGCAGCCCCCCGGACACGGAGCCGCGGAACACCGACGTCCGCAGGCTCACGCCCTCGCTCCCGGAGACGTCGTAGCGGAAAGAGAAGGGCCGCTCGACCGTCTCCGTCCGGAATCCCGACCCGCCGTAGCCGTCCGAGTAGAAGCGCCGCGCCTCCTCCAGGTCGGCCCCGGAGCGTGTGAAGCGCTGCAGCGAAGGACCGGCACCCATCGGACCAGGATGCCACCTGGACGGATTGCGCACCGGTCGCCCCCGCGTCCGTGTCCGGGGCACGTCCTGTCGGCAGGGTGACGGGGTCGGACGACACGGACGGAGACGCATGGAGATCAGCGCACGCAGACTCGCGGCACGCGACGCCGTGGCCGTCGTCGCCGTCCTCGCCGCACTCGAGGGGGCGCTCGCCGTGGACTCCCTGCCGCCCGGCCTGGAGGAGGTCCTCCTGCACCAGCTCGAGCGCACCTCGCTCGTACTCCCCGGCGCCGACCGGGACGAGCTCGCCTCCGCTCTGCGCGCGCTCGACGCCCGAGTGCGCGACGCGCTCGGGTAGAGGCCGCCGCCGACTACAGTCGAGGGGTCAACCGAGCCCGAGGAGTGCCCGCACGTGTCGAACGAACCGTCGAATCCCGCAGAGAACGAGTCCCACTCGGTCGTCACCGAGGCGGGCACGGGATTCACGCACTTCACCGACCGGGCCGTAGTCGCGATCCGCGTCAACGGGGAGCTCAAGGACCTCGCCGCCGACGTCGTGCCGGGCGACCGCATCGAGCCGGTGCTCATCTCCTCGCCGGACGGGCTGAACATCCTCCGCCACTCCGCGGCCCACGTGCTCGCGCAGGCGGTGCAGCAGATCAACCCGGAGGCGAAGCTGGGCATCGGCCCGCCCGTCACCGACGGCTTCTACTACGACTTCGACGTCGAGGAGCCCTTCACGCCCGAGGCGATGAAGGCGCTCGAGAAGGCGATGGACCGCATCGTCCGCCAGGGCCAGCGGTTCGTGCGCCGCGTCGTCTCCGAGGAGGAGGCGCGCGCCGAACTCGCCGGCGAGCCCTACAAGCTCGAGCTGATCGGGATCAAGGGCGGGGGAGCCGAGGACGAGAGCGTCGAGGTCGGCGGCGCCGAGCTCACCATCTACGACAACGTCGACCCGCGTACCGGCGAGACGGTCTGGAAGGACCTCTGCCGCGGCCCGCATCTGCCCAACACCCGCATGATCGGCAACGGCTACGCCCTGACCCGCAACGCTGCCGCCTACTGGCGCGGCTCGGAGAAGAACCCGCAGCTGCAGCGCGTCTACGGCACCGCGTGGCCCACGAAGGACGAGCTGCGCGAGCACCAGGCCCGCCTCGAGGAGGCGGCGCGCCGCGACCACCGCAAGCTCGGCCACGAGCTCGACCTGTTCTCCTTCCCGGACGAGATCGGCTCCGGCCTCGCGGTCTTCCACCCCAAGGGCGGGATCATCCGCTACGAGATCGAGCAGTACATGCGCGAGCAGCTGCTCGCCCACGACTACGAGCTCGTCTACACGCCGCACATCACCAAGGGCGACCTGTTCCTCACGAGCGGGCACCTGCAGTGGTACTCCGAGGGGATGTTCCCCCCGATGCACCTCGACGAGCTGCAGGACGAGGACGGCAACGTCACCCGCCAGGGCCAGGACTACTACCTCAAGCCCATGAACTGCCCGTTCCACAACCTGATCTTCCGCTCGCGCGGCCGCAGCTACCGCGAGCTCCCGCTGCGCCTGGCCGAGTTCGGCACCGTGTACCGCTACGAGAAGAGCGGCACCCTGCAGGGCCTCACGCGTGTGCGCGGCCTGACCCAGGACGACGCCCACATCTACGTCGCGCAGGAGGACGTGTCGGCCGAGCTGACCCGCAACCTCGAGTTCGTGCTGCAGGTGCTGCGCGACTACGGCCTCGACGACTTCTACCTCGAGCTGTCCACGAACGAGGAGGGCAACCCGAAGTTCGTCGGTGCGCCCGAGCAGTGGGAGGAGGCGATCGAGTCGCTGCGCGCGGTCGCCGTCGCCTCCGGTCTCGAGCTGGTGCCGGATCCGGGAGGAGCGGCGTTCTACGGTCCGAAGATCTCGGTGCAGGCGCGCGACGCCATCGGCCGCACCTGGCAGATGTCGACCATCCAGCTCGACTTCAACCAGCCCGAGCGCTTCGAGCTCGAGTACACGGCCTCGGACGGCTCGAAGAAGCGGCCCGTGATGGTCCACCGCGCGCTCTTCGGCTCCATCGAGCGCTTCTTCGCGATCCTCACCGAGCACTACGCCGGAGCGTTCCCGGTCTGGCTGTCGCCCGTACAGGTCGTGGGCATCCCGATCGCCGACGAGTACCTGCCCTACCTCGAGGAGGTCGTCGGCGAGCTCAAGCGGTCGGGCATCCGCGCCGAGATCGACTACTCCAGCGACCGGATGCAGAAGAAGATCCGCAACGCCACGCTGCAGAAGGTGCCCTTCCAGATGATCGTGGGGGAGAAGGACCGCGACGCCGGAGCCGTCAGCTTCCGCTTCCGCGACGGCACGCAGGAGAACGGGATCCCGGTCGCCGACGCCGTCGCGCGCATCCGCGAGGCCGTCGCCTCGAAGGCGCAGGTCTGAGCGTGAGCGACGGCCACGTGCCCGAGGGAGCGGAGGGCTCGGCGCACCTCGCCGGGGTTCCCGACGAGTTCCAGCGCCTGTGGACGCCGCACCGGATGGTCTACATCCAGAAGGGGCAGCCCGGAGCCGACGACTGCCCCTTCTGCGTGGCGCCGACGCTGAGCGACGAGGAGGCCCTCATCGTCGCCCGCGGGGAGCACGCCTACGTCCTGCTGAACCTCTTCCCGTACAACTCCGGACACCTCCTGGTCTGCCCGTACCGGCACATCCCGCTCTACGACGAGGCCACTCCCGAGGAAGTGGCCGAGATCGGAGCGCTCACGCAGACGGCGATGCGCGTCGTCCGCTCGGTCTCGAACAACGACGGCTTCAACCTCGGGATGAACCAGGGCGCGGTCGCGGGAGCGGGGATCGCCGCGCACCTGCACCAGCACGTGGTCCCGCGCTGGGCGACCGACGCGAACTTCTTCCCGATCATCGCCCGCACGAAGGCGCTCCCGCAGCTGCTCGGCGACGTGCGGGCGAGCCTCGCGGCGGCCTGGCCGAGCCTCTAGACCGCCACCCGGCCCCCTGTCCAGCGCCGCGGGCGGTAGGCGCCGTCTCGTAGACTCGGAGCTGCCGTCGGCGGAAGTCGCCGCACAGAACAGGACTCGCGAACATGACCGACACCACCACTCCGTCCTCGTCCGCTCCCGAGCAGTTCGGCTCGAGCCGCGTCAAGCGCGGTCTCGCCGAGATGCTCAAGGGCGGCGTCATCATGGACGTCGTCGACGCCGATCAGGCCCGCATCGCGGAGGACGCCGGCGCGGTCGCCGTCATGGCGCTCGAGCGCGTCCCCGCCGACATCCGCTCGCAGGGCGGCGTCGCGCGCATGAGCGACCCCGACCTGATCGACGGCATCGTCTCCGCCGTGTCGATCCCCGTCATGGCGAAGGCGCGCATCGGCCACTTCGTCGAGGCGCAGATCCTGCAGGAGCTCGGCGTCGACTACATCGACGAGTCCGAGGTCCTCTCGCCCGCCGACTACGTGAACCACATCGACAAGTGGAACTTCACCGTCCCCTTCGTCTGCGGAGCGACCAACCTGGGCGAGGCGCTGCGCCGCATCACCGAGGGCGCAGCGATGATCCGCTCGAAGGGCGAGGCCGGCACCGGCGACGTCTCCGAGGCGACCAAGCACATCCGCACGATCTCCGGCGAGGTCAACCGCTTGAAGGCGATGACCAAGGACGAGCTCTACGTCGCCGCCAAGGAGCTGCAGGCCCCCTACGACCTGGTCGTCGAGATCGCCCGGACCGGCAAGCTCCCCGTCGTCCTCTTCACCGCCGGCGGGGTCGCGACCCCGGCCGACGCGGCGCTGATGATGCAGCTGGGCGCCGACGGCGTGTTCGTCGGCTCCGGCGTCTTCAAGTCGGGCGAGCCCGCCAAGCGCGCGGCCGCGATCGTGAAGGCGACCACCTTCTTCGACGACGCGAAGGTCGTCGCGGAGGCCTCGCGCGGCCTGGGCGAGGCGATGGTCGGCATCAACGTGGCCGACGTGCCCGCGCCGCACCGCCTCGCCGAGCGTGGCTGGTAGCGCCGACGCGCCGCTCGCCGGCGCAGGACCGACGCGGGAGTCCCTCGAGGGGCTCCGCGTCGGCGTCCTCGCGCTGCAGGGCGACTTCCGCGAGCATGCGCACGTCCTGCGCGAGCTGGGCGCCGAGGTGGTGCTCGTGCGCCGCCCGGAGGAGCTCGCCGCCGTCGCGGGGCTGGTCATCCCGGGCGGCGAGTCCACGGTGATGGACAAGCTGTCGCGCCTCTTCGGCCTCGCGGAGCCGGTCGTCGAGGCGATCGGGGCGGGGATGCCCGTCTACGGGACCTGCGCCGGGCTGATCATGCTCGCCGACCGGGTCCTCGACCGCATCGACGGCCAGAGCAGCTTCGGCGGCCTGGACGTGTCGGTCCGGAGGAACGCGTTCGGCAACCAGCTCGACTCCTTCGAGACCGATCTCGACGTGCCGGCGATCGGCGATCCGCCTGTGCACGCGGTCTTCATCCGCGCACCGGTCGTGGAGGAGCTGGGGGAGCGGGCGACCGCGCTCGCCAGCGTCGCCGACGGGCGGGTGGTCGCGGTCGAGCAGGGCAACCTCCTCGGGACGGCGTTCCACCCCGAGATCACCGGCGACTACCGGTTCCACGAGCTGTTCCTGCGGAAGGTCGCGGCGACGCGCTTCGGCGACTGACCCGCTGCCGTCCCCTCCGCCAGGGGTGGACGGTGCGGGACCCGCGGGCCAGGGTGGTCGCATGCCCGAACTCCCCGAGGTCCAGGCCCTCGCCCTCGATCTCGACGCGCGCCTGGGCGGACGCGTCCTCGAGCGGCTCGACGTGTTCGCGATCTCCGCCCTCAAGACCGTGGCCATCCCGCCGTCGGCTCTGTCCGGCGAGACCGTCCACGGAGTGTCGCGGCACGGCAAGTTCCTCGACATCGCGGTCGGCGAGGCCCACGTCCTCCTGCACCTCGCCCGC
The DNA here is from genome assembly GCF_002931635.1 of Rathayibacter sp. AY2B7. Lineage (NCBI taxonomy): Bacteria > Bacillati > Actinomycetota > Actinomycetes > Micrococcales > Microbacteriaceae > Rathayibacter > Rathayibacter sp. AY2B7. The sequence continues at coordinate 14,449 of NZ_PSUC01000051.1, forward strand.
GCCGGCTGGGTCCGGTGGCGGCCCGAGCGGCCGACGGCGCCGGCGAAGCCCGGCAGGGGCCCGCTCGCCGCGCGGCTCGTCCTCGACGACGGGTCGGGGTTCGACGTGACGGAGGCCGGCACCAAGAAGAGCCTCGCGCTCTCGATCGTCGCCGATCCGCTCGACGTCCCGGGCGTCGCCCGGCTGGGTCCCGATCCGCTGGACCCGGAGTTCACCGAGGAGATCCTCGGCGCGATCCTCGCCACGGCGGGCCGGGCGCAGGTGAAGGGCGTCCTCCGCGACCAGTCCCGCATCGCCGGCATCGGCAACGCCTACTCCGACGAGATCCTCCACGTGGCGCGCATGTCGCCCTTCAAGCCCGCCGCGCTCACCGCCGACGAGCTGGGCCGCCTCTACGCGGCTCTCCGCTACACCCTCGAGGAGGCGCTCGCCCGCGCCGAGGGCCTGCACGCGGCCGACCTCAAGCGCGAGAAGAAGCTCGGCATGCGCGTCCACGGCCGCACAGGAGAGGCGTGCCCCGTCTGCGGCGACACGATCCGGCAGGTGGTCTTCCACGACTCCACGCTCCAGTACTGCCCCACCTGCCAGACCGACGGCAGGATCCTCGCCGACCGGCTGCTGTCGCGGCTGATCAGATAGCGAGCCGGTTCATGCCCGGCTCGCCGCGGTCGGCTTCCGGGGGTGGCTGGGTGGGTGGAGCGGGTCGCGTCCGCCTACAGCGATCCGCTGGCACGCGGATCACTGGTTCGGCTGTGCTTGTGGTGAGCCGGTCCCTGCCCGGCTCGCCGCGGTCGGCTTCCGGGGGTGGCTGGGTGGGTGGAGCGGGTCGCGTCCGCCTACAGCGATCCGCTGGCACGCGGATCGTGCGTTCGGCGGTGCGGGGGCGCGCCGAGAGGGCGGCTCGTCTCCGGCGAGGAGGGTGTGGGAGGCTCGGTGCTCGGGCCGAGACGGGCGCGGACCGGCTCTCGAATAGACTGGCCCCTGCCATCAGCGGCGCCCTCGGGGGCCGCACGCAACGAGATTTCCGAGGGAGCACCGTGTCCGGGCATTCCAAGTGGGCCACGACCAAGCACCAGAAGGCGATCAAGGACTCGCGCCGCGCGAAGTCCTTCGCCAAGCTGATCAAGAACATCGAGGTGGCCGCCAAGATCGGCGGCGCCGACCTCTCCGGCAACCCGACGCTCGTCGACGCCGTGCAGAAGGCGAAGAAGACCTCGGTGCCGAACGACAACATCGACCGCGCGATCAAGCGCGGTGCCGGCCTCACCGGCGAGGTCATCGACTACACGACGATCATGTACGAGGCCTACGGCCCCAACGGCATCGCCCTGCTCGTCGAGTGCCTCACCGACAACAAGAACCGCGCCGCGGCGGACGTCCGCACAGCGATGACCCGCAACGGCGGCACCATGGCCGACCCGGGCAGCGTCGCCTACAACTTCGCGCGCAAGGGCGTCATCTCCGTTCCCCACGGAGAGAGCGTCACCGAGGACGACGTGCTCGGCGCGGTCCTCGACTTCGGCGTCGACGACGTGCTCGACCACGGCGAGAGCTTCGAGGTCCGCGTCGAGCCGAGCGAGCTCGTCCCGGCCCGCTCGGCCCTGCAGGAGGCGGGCATCGACTACGACTCCGCCGACATCGAGTTCGTCGCCTCCCTCCAGGTCGAGGCCGACGCCGAGACGGCCCGCAAGGTCTTCCGCCTGATCGACGCGCTCGAGGACTCGGACGACGTGCAGAACGTCTACACCAACCTCGACATCACGGCCGAGGTGCGCGCCGAGCTCGAGAACGAGGAGTGACGCGGTGAGCCCGGCCCGATCCCGGAGGGCGGCCTGATGCGCGTCCTCGGGATCGACCCCGGGCTCACCCGCTGCGGCGTCGGCATCGTCGACGTCTCGCGCGACCGCCGCGCGACCCTCGTGCACGTGACGGTCCTCCGGACACCGCCCGACGACGCACTGGAGCGCCGCCTGCTGGCCCTGGGCGACGGGCTCGAGGTGCTGCTCGACGAGCACCGCCCCGATGCCGTCGCGATCGAGCGGGTCTTCGCGCAGAACAACGTCAGCACCGTGATGGGCATCGCGCAGATCAGCGGCGTCGCCCTCGTCGCGGCGGCCCGGCGCGGGCTCCCGGTCGGGATGCACACGCCGAGCGAGGTGAAGGCCGCCGTCACCGGCTACGGAGCCGCGGACAAGCGCCAGGTCACCGCGATGATCCAGCGCGTCCTCCGGCTCGACGCCCCGCCGCGGCCGGCCGACGCGGCCGACGCCCTCGCCCTGGCCGTCTGCCACGCCTGGCGGGCCCCTCTCGCGCCCTCCTCCGGGTCGGCGGGAGCCGGTGCCGACGGAGCGGCGGGCGGCACAGCAGCGCAGCGGGCGTGGCGCGCCGCCGAGGCCGCGAGTCGAACGCCTGTTCGAGCATCTAGACTGGCGCGGTGATCTCCTCCCTCCGCGGCACCGTCCTCTCCGCCCGCGGGAGTCTCGCCGTCCTCGACGTCCACGGCGTCGGCTACGCGGTGAACGTGACCCCGCAGCACGCGCTCGAGATGCGCGTCGGCGACGAGACCACGGTCAGCACCGTGCTCGTCGTCCGCGAGGACTCGCTCACCCTCTACGGCTTCCCCGACGAGGAGCAACTGGAGATCTTCGAGCTGCTGATCGGCGTGACCGGCGTCGGCCCGAAGTCCGCTCTCGGCGTGCTCGGCGCGGTCGAGCCGGACCGGATCGCGCAGGCGGTCGCCGACGAGGACGACGGGGTGTTCCGGAAGGTCAGCGGCATCGGCCCGAAGACGGCCAAGCTGATCATCCTGTCGCTCGCCGGCAAGGTGACCGTCCGTCCCCGCGCCGCCCGCGGCTCCGGTCCCGCCGCCACCGCCGCGCAGAACGTGCTCGCGGCGCTCGTCGGCCTCGGCTGGCCCGAGCGCACCGCGGCCGACGTGGTCGACGAGATCCTGCTCGACGCGCAGGCCTCCGACGCCGCGAACGTGCAGGCGCTGCTCCGGCTCGCCCTCGCCCGCCTCGGTCCGGCGGCCCGCTCGTGAGCGACGAGGTGCTGGGCGCCGAGGTCGCATCGGAGGCCGAGGTCGCCTTCGAGGGCGCCCTGCGGCCCAGGAACCTCAGCGAGTTCGTCGGCCAGCGCAAGGTGCGCGGCCAGCTCGAGCTGCTGCTCAAGGCCGCGGCCATGCAGGGCCGGACCCCGGACCACATCCTGCTGGCGGGCCCGCCCGGTCTCGGCAAGACGACCCTCGCGATGATCGTGGCGGAGGAGAGCTCCTCGCCCCTGCGGCTCTCCAGCGGCCCCGCGATCCAGCACGCGGGCGACCTCGCCGCCGTCCTCTCCTCGCTGCTGCCCGGCGAGATCCTCTTCATCGACGAGATCCACCGCATGGCGCGCTCCGCGGAGGAGATGCTCTACCTCGCGATGGAGGACTTCCGGATCGACATCATGGTCGGCAAGGGGGCGGGAGCGACGTCCGTCCCGCTGGATCTCGCCCCGTTCACGCTCGTCGGCGCCACGACCCGCTCCGGCCTGCTGCCCAATCCGCTCCGCGACCGCTTCGGCTTCACCGCGCACCTCGAGTTCTACGCGGAGGACGAGCTGCGGCAGGTGCTCGCCCGGGCGGCACGGCTGCTCGAGCTCGATATCGACGCGGACGCGATCGCCGAGATCGCCGGCCGCTGCCGAGGCACCCCGCGCATCGCCAACCGCCTGCTCCGGCGGGTGCGGGACTTCGCCCTGGTCCACGGCGGACGGGCCGACGTGACCGCCGTCCGCGCGGCGCTGGAGCTCTACGACGTCGACGCGCTCGGACTCGACCGGCTCGACCGCGCGGTGATGGAGATCGTGCTGACCCGCTTCGACGGCGGGCCGGTCGGCCTGAACACCCTCGCCGTGTCGGTGGGGGAGGAGGCGGAGACGGTCGAGGCCGTCGTCGAGCCGTTCCTCGTGCGGATCGGATTGCTGACCCGGACGCCGCGGGGCCGCGTGGCGACCCCCGCCGCCTACCGCCACTTCGGCATCGACCCCCGGGGGACGGCGGCTCAGCCGCCCCTGTTCCCCGATGATCTATGATTCTCTAGGCCCGACGGGCCGCTCGATCCGCTCCGCCTCGACCTGAGGCCGCGCGGCGGATCGCCCATCCACTCCGGAAGGCCCACCCATGGATCCGACGATCATCCTGCTCGTCCTGCTGCTCGCCGTGATGATCATCTTCATGTTCCGCAACAACAAGAAGCGCCAGCGCGACGCGGAGAGCATGAAGAACAACCTCCAGCCGGGGGTGGAGCTGATGACCGGCTCCGGCCTCTTCGGCACCGTCGTGTCGATCGACGACGAGGCGAACAAGATCGTCATCGAGTCGACCCCCGGCACGCTGCTGACCATCCACCGTCAGGCGATCGCCCGGCTCATCGACCCGAGCGAGAACGCCGTCGTCGTCGAGACCGAGGACGAGGCCGACCCGCTGACCGCGACCGGCTCGCCCGAGTTCGGCGAGCGCGACTCCGCGCACCGCGACCCGCTGGTGGACCCGGTCGAGCGCGACCGCCGCCCCGACGCGCAGTAGTCTCCTGGGCGGGCCGGGCGCATCGGCGCCCGCCCGCCCTTCTCCACGCCCGGGCGACCCCGGGCCGATCACCGTCGACCGAAGAGAAAGCTGAGCCCTGGGTGGCCGCATCAACCCCCGTCCGGAAGGCCCGCCGCTCCCTGAGCTGGCTCGGTGTCCTGATCCTCGCTCTCGTCGGACTCAACACGGCGGCCGTCCTCTGGGGCGGCGGCTCCTGGACGCCGAAGCTCGCCCTCGACCTCGAGGGCGGCACGCAGATCGTCCTGCAGCCGCAGCTGAACGACGGCGACACCGTCTCGTCGGAGCAGCTCACCCAGGCCGTCTCGATCATCCGCCAGCGCATCGACGCGTCCGGCGTCTCCGAGGCCGAGATCACGACCCAGGGCTCGAGCAACATCGTCGTCTCGATCCCGGGCACGCCCGACGACGAGACGCTCCAGCGCATCGAGGCCTCGGCGAAGCTCGACTTCCGCCCGGTCCTCGTCGCGAGCCAGGCCACCAACAGCTCGGTCGGCGGCGACGCGACGTCCTCGCCCACGCCGACGCCCGTCGATCCGTCGCTCGCGACGGAGCCGACCGCCTCGCCGACGAACGCGAGCGACCTCGCCTACCTCACGCCGGCGCTCGAGGCTCAGTACACCTCGTTCGACTGCGCGTTCCTCAACGGCCAGGACCCGAACCTCGCCCCGGCCGACCAGCCGCTCATCACCTGCGACGACAGCGGGACGGTGAAGTACGTCCTCGGCCCGGTGGAGATCACCGGCGAGGACATCTCGGACGCCTCGAACGGCCTGATGACGACCTCCTCCGGCGCCAGCACCGGCACCTGGGCCGTCAACCTCTCGTTCGACGACCAGGGCACGCAGGCCTTCGGCGACGTGACCTCGCGCCTCGTGGCGCTGCAGGGTGCGCAGAACCAGTTCGCGATCGTCCTCGACGGCCGGGTCATCTCGGCCCCGTCGACGAACGCCGCCATCACCGACGGCAACGCGCAGATCTCGGGCTCCTTCACCCAGGAGTCGTCGAAGACGCTCGCCGACCAGCTCAAGTACGGCGCTCTGCCCATCGGCTTCCAGGTCCAGAGCTCGGACAGCATCTCGGCGACGCTCGGCTCCGCCCAGCTCGCCAGCGGCCTCCTCGCCGGCCTCATCGGCCTGATCCTCGTCATCGTCTACTCCATCGCGCAGTACCGCGTGCTCGGAGCCGTCACGATCGCCTCGCTGCTCGTCGCGGCGATCGTCACCTACCTCGTCGTCACGCTGCTGTCCTGGCGGGAGGGACTGCGCCTCTCGCTCGCAGGAGTCGCGGGTCTCATCGTCGCGATCGGCATCACGGCCGACTCGTTCATCGTGTACTTCGAGCGCATCCGCGACGAGCTGCGCGACGGACGCGGCCTCGAGTCCGCCGTCGAGTCCGGCTGGCGGCGCGCGCTGCGCACGATCTTCGCGTCCGACATGGTGAACCTGCTCGCCGCGGTGGTCCTCTTCCTCCTCGCCGTCGGCAGTGTCCGCGGCTTCGCGCTCACCCTCGGGATCACGACGATCATCGACCTGATCGTGGTGGCGCTGTTCACCCACCCGATCCTGCAGCTGATGGCCACGAGACCGTTCTTCGCCGAGGGGCACAAGGCCTCGGGCCTGGATCCCCGGGCGCTCGGGGCCGTCTACCGCGGCCGTGCCGCCTTCCGTCCGCAGGACCAGGTGGTCGCCGGCAAGCGCGCCTCCGCGTCCCGTGAGGCGGCCAAGCGCCAGACCATCGCCGAGCGGAAGGCCGCCGAGGCGGCCGGCCTGCGCGACTCCAACGACTCGAACGGGAAGGACGCGTGATGGCCAGCTTCTCGCAGTTCGGAAACGACCTCTACACCGGTGCGCGATCGATCGACTTCGTCGGCCGGCGCCGCACGTGGTACCTCGTCTCGCTCGCCCTGATCCTGATCACGCTGCTCGGGACGGTCGCCCGCGGCGGCTTCAACTTCGGCATCGAGTTCACCGGCGGCTCGCAGTTCACGGTGTCCTCGCCGTCGAGCCTCGAGCAGGCGACGGCGACGGACGCGGTGACCTCGGTCGCTCCGGAGACCGTGCCGCGCGTGTCCATCGTCGGCGACGACTCCATCCGCGTGCAGACCGGCCAGCTCTCGACCGACGAGTCGACCGCGGTGCGGAACGCCCTGTCGGAGGCGTACGACGTGCCCACCGACCAGGTCGCCTCCTCCTTCATCGGAGCGGCGTGGGGCAACGACGTGACCCAGCAGGCCCTGCGCGGCCTGGTGATCTTCGTGGTCCTCGCGGCCCTGGCCATGTGGGCGTACTTCCGCACCTGGAAGATGTCGCTCGCGGCGATCGTCGCGCTCCTGCACGACCTCGTGATCGTGGCGGGCGTCTACGGCATCACCGGCACCGAGGTGTCGCCGGCGGCGGTGATCGGACTGCTGACGATCCTCGGCTACTCGCTCTACGACACGGTCGTGGTCTTCGACAAGATCCGCGAGAACACCGTGGAGGCGCTCGGCAGCACGACCCGCACCTTCTCCGAGACGGTGAACCTGGCCGAGAACCAGACTCTCGTGCGCTCCATCAACACCTCGATCGTCGCCGCCCTCCCAGTGGCCGCGATCCTCGTGATCGGTGCGTTCGTCCTCGGCGCGGGCACGCTCCGCGACATCTCGCTCGCCCTGCTGATCGGCATCATCGTCGGCACGTACTCGACGATCTTCGTCGCGGCGCCGCTGTACGCCCAGCTGCGCAGCCGGGAGCCCGAGATCTCCAAGCACGACAAGCGCGTGGAGTCGGCCCGGGCGAAGGCGACGGCGCCGGCCGCGCCGGCGGTGCAGGGCTGAGCCGTGGCCGACTACGCACAGGTCACGGCGGCCGACGCCGTCGGACTCGTCGAGCGCGACGAGGTCTGGCTGCTCGACGTCCGGGAGCCGCACGAGTGGGCGGCGGGGCACGCTCCCTCCGCCCACCACATCCCGATGGGGGAGATCGGCGCCCGGCAGGACGAGCTCCCGGCCGACACGGCGATCCTGGTGGTCTGCCACTCCGGAGTCCGCTCCGCGATGGTGACGCAGGCCCTCGACGGCGCAGGCTACGAGGTCGCCAACGTCGACGCCGGCATGACCGCCTGGGCCGCGGCGGGCGGCGACGTGGTCGACGGCGAGGGGCGCCCCGGACGCATCGGCTGACGCCGGCGCCGTCCGCCCCGGGCGGAACGGTCGTCGGCACCGTCCGCACGGGCGATAATGGGGCGATGGAGATCCTCGCGTGACGGAAACGACGACGACGTCCTCGACCGCTGCCCTGCGCAGACTGGTCCCGCGGATCTTCTCGCGTGCGCAGCCCTCCGGTGCTGTCGACACCCTCGTCCGCACCGTCCGGATGCACCATCCCAAGAGCGACATCGCGCTGATCGAGCGCGCTTACTCGGTCGCGGAGCGGGCGCACGCGAACCAGAAGCGCCGCAGCGGCGAGCCCTACATCACTCATCCGCTGGCTGTCGCGCAGATCCTCGCCGACCTCGGCATCGGCTCGAAGACGATCGCCGCCGCGCTGCTGCACGACACCGTCGAGGACACCGACTACCAGCTCGACGAGCTCCGCGCCGACTTCGGCGACGAGGTCGCGATGCTCGTCGACGGCGTCACCAAGCTCGACAAGGTCAAGTACGGCGATAGCGCGCAGGCCGAGACCGTGCGCAAGATGATCGTGGCGATGTCGAAGGACATCCGCGTCCTGATCATCAAGCTCGCCGACCGCCTCCACAACGCGCGGACCTGGGGCTTCGTCCCCGCCGAATCCGCCGCCCGCAAGGCCACCGAGACTCTCGAGATCTACGCGCCGCTGGCGCACCGCCTCGGCATCCAGGCGATCAAGTGGGAGCTCGAGGACCTGTCCTTCGCGGTGCTCTACCCCAAGATCTACAACGAGATCGAGAGCCTGGTGAAGCGGCGGACGCCGCAGCGCGAGGAGTTCGTGCAGAACGTCATCGACCTGATCAGCGAGGACCTGCGGGCCGGGCGGATCCGCGGTCGCGTCGTCGGCCGGCCGAAGCAGTACTACTCGATCTACCAGAAGATGGTCGTCCGCGGTCGCGAGTTCGACGAGATCTACGACCTGGTCGGCATCCGCGTCCTCGTGAATTCGGTGCGCGACTGCTACGCCGTGCTCGGCTCGATCC
>NZ_PSUC01000052.1:0-23092 GCF_002931635.1 Rathayibacter sp. AY2B7
GTCTTCGGAGCACTCGTCGGGATCGCCGCGGTCGTCCTGGGGACGAGGGCGGGGTGTTCTCCGGCGGGAGAGGTGTGCTCATCGCGCGAGTATCGCAGAGCGGCGACGGCCTGCCGCGACATCGAGACGTCCCGTCTCAACATGTCCCTCCCCCCTCCCGCGGGATGCCACTCGGGCACGCCGGACACAGCGTGTCGCGGACCGGAGCGGCATCTCGCGGAGAGAGGCGGGACGGTGCGCCTCAGCGCAGCGACTCGAGCACGGCCTCCAGCTCGTCGACGGCGAAGTCGATCTCGGCAGCGGTGACCACGAGCGGCGGCGCCAGGCGGATCGTCGAGCCGTGCGTGTCCTTGGCCAGCACCCCGCGGGCCATCAGGGCCTCGCAGACGGCGCGGCCCGAGGCGAGCCGCGGGTCGATGTCGATGCCGGCCCAGAGTCCGGCGCCGCGGACGGCGACCACTCCGCGGCCGATGAGCGCCTCGAGGCGGGCGTGCAGCTGGGCGCCGCGCTCGCGGGCGAGGGCCTGGTACTCGCCGGTCGCGAGCATCTCGACGACCGCGAGGCCGACGGCGGCGGCGAGCGGGTTGCCGCCGAAGGTGGAGCCGTGCTGGCCCGGCTGCAGGACGCCGAGCACGTCGGCGTCCGCGACCACGGCCGAGACGGGGACGATGCCGCCGCCGAGCGCCTTGCCGAGCAGGTAGACGTCGGGGACGACTCCGACCAGGTCGCAGGCGAAGGTGGCGCCGGTGCGGCCGAGGCCGGACTGGATCTCATCCGCGATGAAGAGGACGTTGCGGCGAGCGGTGATCTCGCGGACGGCCGGGAGGTAGTCGGCCGGCGGCACGACGATGCCCGCCTCACCCTGGATCGGCTCGATCAGCACGGCGACGGTGTCGTCGTCGATCGCGGCCTCGAGGGCCTCCGCGTCCCCGAACGGGACCGTGCGGAATCCGGGCGTGAACGGGGCGAAGCCGTCGCGCGCCTCCGCGTCGTCGCTGAACGAGATGATCGTGGTCGTGCGGCCGTGGAAGTTGCCCGCCGCGACGATGATGTTCGCCCGGCCCGGAGCGACGCCCTTGACCCGGTAGCCCCAGGCGCGGGCGACCTTGATGCCCGACTCGACCGCCTCCGCGCCCGTGTTCATCGGCAGGACCATGTCCTTGCCAGCGAGCGCGGCGAGCGCCGTGACGAACGGGCCGAGGCGGTCGTTGTGGAACGCGCGGCTGGTGAGGGTGACGCGGCCGAGCTGCTCGCGGGCCGCCTCCAGAAGCACCGGGTGCGAGTGGCCGAAGTTCACGGCGGAGTAGGCGGCGAGGCAGTCGAGGTAGCGGACGCCCTCGACGTCGGTGATCCAGGCGCCCTCGCCGGTGGCCGCGACGACGGGCAGCGGGTGGTAGTTGTGGGCGGCGTGCTCCTCCTCCGCGGCGATGAGGGCGGCGGAGCGGGCGGTGTCGGTGTCGGTGATGCTCATGTCGTTCCTCCTGAGGGGACGATCGACTCTCCAGGAGTCGTCGCACTCGGCGTCGAGTGCGACGGATCGTGGACAGTGGAGGGTGGGTCGGCGCTGCGGGTCGCCGACCACGGGGAGTGGGTCAGCGGCGCAGCTCGAGCGTGCAGCACTTCACGCCGCCGCCGCCGAGCAGCAGCTCGGACAGGTCGACGCCGATCGGGTTGTAGCCGCGCTCGCGCAGCTGGCGCTCGAACCCCGTCGCGCGGGAGGCGATGACGACGTTGAGGCCGTCGGAGAAGGAGTTGAGCCCGAGCACGGACGCGTCCTCCTCCGAGACGAGGATCGCGTCGGGGTAGAGCTCGCGGAGGGTGCGGTTGCCCTGCTCGCTGAACGCGCTCGGAAGGTAGGCGATGTTCGTGTCGTCGAGCACGGCGATCGCGGTGTCGAGGTGGTAGAACGACGGGTTCACGAGCTCGAGCGTGACGACCTCGCGGCCGAAGACGCGGGCGACCTCGGCGTGCGAGTCGGAGGCGGAGCGGAAGCCCGTGCCGGCGAGGATCCGCTCGCCGACGAGGAGGAAGTCGCCCTCGCCCTCGTTGATCTCCTCGGGGACGCGGACGTCGAAGCCGGCCGAGCGGAACCAGTCCATGTACGCCGGGCCCTCGGGCTGGCGCTCGGGGTAGGTGAAGGAGGCGCCGTAGGCGATGCCGTCGATCACGAATCCGCCGTTGGCCGCGTAGACCATGTCCGGCAGTCCGGTCTCGGGCTCGATCAGCTCGATCGTGAAGCCGAGATCGGCGTAGGTGTCGTAGAGGGTCTGCCACTGCCGGACGGCGAGGGAGGTGTCGGTGGGGACCTGCGGGTCCATCCACGGATTGATGCGGTAGACGACGGTGAAGTGCTCGGGACGGCACATCAGGATCGTCTTCGCGACGGGAGTTCGGGCGGGTGCCTCGGCGAGCACGGCGGTATCGGTCATTCGAGTCCTCCTGCGAAAGGATGCGGATGAGCGGACCGGGTCCAGTGGCTCCGTGCCCCGCGCATGACGCAGCGGGATGGAGCACGCTCGCGCCCAGTCTTGCACGCGTCGATCGTGCGGTTCTCGCCGTGGGGCGCACGGAACGCGCGTGAACGGTGGGTGCGGCGCGGAAAACCGCCGCGGTTCTCGCACGGGGCGCTATGTTGCCGCCGCGACTCCTCTTCCTCGCCCTGAGGCAGGGGCTTTCGGAGCGACGACGCTGCGCCTCTCGACGAGAAGGCCTTATCCCTCTCTCTTGTCATCGCGCTGATGACATCTGTGGAATCCGCCGAATTCTGCCCTGAATGGGGGACTTAGGGCAGCGATAAGCGGCATGGGACGATCCCTCCGGCCCGACAGTCGTCGGCCTTCTCGCTCCGACGAATCCGGATGCCCTCCTCCATGCGAACGAAGACCCTCAGCGTCTCCCTTCTCCTCGCCCTGCTCCTCTCCCTCTTCGTCGCGACCCCGGCCCAGGCCGCGGGATCGCCGGCTGCGCCGACGAACGTGACCGTGACCGACAACGACTGCACCGATGCGGTCACCGTCTCCTGGACGCCGTCCGCGTCGGCGACGGCCGGATATCGGATCCACGTGTATAGCCAGTACTCGGGTTACTACGAAGACGGTGACGTCTACTCCGCAAAGCTGATCGAGACGGGGCGTGCCACGACATCGACGTTCGACCTTCCGCGGTCCTGGGACTACTACTACATCGAGGTGTCCAGCGTCTCGGACCTGAACGCTCCATACTCCGGCGGGACGGACGGGGAGTCTCTGGTCGCCTCTTCCACCCAGAGCGCCCCCGCCGAGGAGTCGCTCTACCACTTCTGGGACGTCCCCGCGCCGGGCGATCTGAGTGTCGCGGCAGATCCGACCTCGTCTCTTGCCACGGCGCGCTGGGAGAGGCCTTCCGCCGGTGGTGAAGACTGCAATTTCGACCGGTACTACTACGACCTCGACAACCTGAACTCGCAGGACGACTGGGACCAGTACCCCGATTACGATAGCTACCTCGACGCCGACGCCACGTCCGTCGACCTGAATATCGCCCCGTTCCAGCGGTACAAGTTCTGCGTGTGGGCAGCGTCGCTCAGCGAGCGCCCTTACAACGAGTCTCCTGATTTCTCGCACTCCCCGGAGTCGTGTGTCACCTTCGGCACCGGAACATCGGCGCCTTTCTCGCCCGACTACGTCGATGGGTACTCCTCGGGCACCGCGATCACCGTCACCTGGGCTGCCCCCTGGAACGACGGCGGTAGCGATATCACCGGCTACCGGGTAGCCCGCAACGGCACCGACGCGTCCGGCAGCGGCCCCTGGTCGACCGTCGTCGCCGCCGACCGCCGCTCGCAGACGTTCACGAACCTCCGCCCGAACACCTCCTACACCTTCACCGTTCAGGCGATCAACGCGGTCGGCACCAGCGAAGCGGCAACAGTCACCCGCACCGCCGACGCCTACGTCGCCCCGTCCGTCCCCACGCGCGTCGCCGGCACCACGAACGACAGCGTGCGATCCGCGACGATCTCGTGGGCGCCTCCGGAGTCGGCCGGCAACCCGGCGATCACCGGCTACCGCGTCTCGCGCAACGGCGTCGACAACGCGGGCGCCGGTCCGTGGTCGACGACGGTCGCCGCCACCGCCCGCTCCTTCACGTTCACGCACCTGGCGGCGGGCGCCACCTACACGATGAGCGTCAGCGCGATCAACGCCGGAGGCGACAGCGGGGCGGCATCGACCGTCGTGCGCATCGGTGGCACCGCCCTCACCGCCGCGACTCCGACCGTCACCGGCACCGCCGCGGTCGGCTCGACGCTCACGGCGAGCGCCGGCACCTGGGGCCCCTCCCCCGTGGCCCTCGCGTACCAGTGGCGCGCGAACGGCACCGCGATCAGCGGGGCGACCGGCACCACGTACCGTCCGGTCGCGGGCGACGCGGGCAGGGTGATCACCGTCGCCGTCACGGGCTCGAAGTCGGGCTACGTCTCGACGACACGCGTCTCCTCCGGGACCGCTGCCGTGACCGGCGGCGCGATCACCGCTGCGACGCCGACCATCAGCGGCACCGCGAAGGTCGGCTCGACCCTCACCGCGAAGCCCGGCACCTGGGGCCCCTCCCCCGTCGCCCTCGCCTACCAGTGGAAGGCGAACGGCACCGCTCTGAGCGGGGCGACGTCCGCGACGTACACGCCGACCGGCGCCACTCTCGGGAAGACGATCACCGTGACGGTCACGGGGTCGAAGTCCGGATTCACCGCCGTGACGAAGACCTCCGCGAAGACGAGCGCCGTGGTGGCGGGCACCCTCTCCGCCGCGACCCCGACGATCACCGGCACCGCGAAGGTCGGCTCCACCCTGACCGCCAAGCCGGGCTCGTGGGGTCCCTCGCCGGTGGGCCTCACCTACCAGTGGAAGGCGAACGGCACCGCGATCTCCGGGGCGACCTCCGCCACCTACAAGCCGACCAGCGCCACGGTGGGGAAGAAGATCACGGTGACCGTCACCGGCAAGAAGGCCGACTACACGACGGCGACGCGCACCTCCGCCGCCACCGCAGCGGTCGTCAAGTAGGGGATCCGACCCGGGTCGCCGGGGGAGCCTGCTCGCGCGGACTCCTCCGGCGGCCCCGGGGATCCACCACCATCGTCCCCCGGACGGGGGCCGATCCCGCCGACACCCGCTCTCGCCCGGAGGCGGGCGGCGGCTACCATTCAGACACCGTGTCCGCCGCGGCCTCCCGCGGATCCTGCCGAAAGGCCCGCCGTGCCCGCACGCTCCCTCGCCGCGATCGGCGTCTCCGCTCTCCTGCTGGCCGGCCTCGCGGCCGGTCCGGCCGTCGCCGCCCCCGATCTCCCGGGCGCGAGCGCCGCGCAGGAGGCGGCCGCCGAGGTCGTCCTCTCGGGCACCATCGCGCTCCGCGACGCCGATGAGGAGCACCCCGCCCCCGAGAACCCGTATTTCTACGTCCAGGTCGAGGACGCCGAGGGTGACGTGGTCGCCCAGGCGAACACGGGCGCCGACTTCTCCCTCCCCGTTCCCGGCGGCGAGCCCCTCACCGTCCGCGCGAACCTGATCGGCAGCGACGACTGGTACCCGACCTGGTTCGGCGACACCCCGGTCGCCGAGGCCGCGAGGACGACCCGGGGGACCGACGAGTCCGTCGCCATCTCCCTCCTGCGCACCGCCGAGCTGTCCGGATCGGTCACCGCCGACGCGGTCCCGGGCGTCTCCTCCCCCTCCTTCGACGTGCAGGCCTGGTGGGTCGACGGAGGGACGTACTCGCTGCTCGACACCGTCCCCGTCACCGGAGCCCCCGGCGCCGCCCGTGCGTGGGACACGGGCGACCTCGCCCTGCCCGCCGGCGACTACCTCCTGCGCCTCGTGGAGCCGGGGTACCCCGCCTACGACGACCAGTACTTCTCCCGCCTGGCCCGCCTCGACGAGCGCGCGGTCGTCTCCGTGCCGCCGGGCGGCCGCAGCGGCATCGACTTCTTCCCGTCGGCCTACTCCTCCGACGTCGCCCGCCTCGCCGGGACCGACCGGTACGCGACCGCCGTCGCGGTGACCGCCTCCGGATTCGCCGACGGCGCCCCCGTCGTCTACCTCGCCAGCGGAGCGAACTGGCCGGACGCGCTCAGCGCCGGCCCCGCCGCCGCGAAGCAGGGCGGCGCCCTCCTGCTCACCGACCCGAGCGTCCTGCCCGCCGTGGTGGCGGACGAGCTGCGCCGCCTCGCCCCGCAGCGGATCGTCGTGGTCGGCAGCGCCCTCTCCGTGAGCGACTCGGTGCTCCAGCAGGTGAGGGCCCTCGGGATCCCGACCGAGCGCATCGAGGGCGTCGACCGCTACGACACCTCGCGCCGGATCGTCGAGGACGCCTTCCCGGACGGCAGCTACGAGAACGTCTTCGTCGCGACCGGCACCAACTTCCCGGACGCCCTCTCGGTGGCGCCGATCGCCGGCCGCCGCGCCGAGCCCGTCCTCCTCGTCGACGGCGCCCGCTCGCGCCTCGACCAGCCGACCCGCGACACCCTCGCCGGACTCGACCCCTCCTCCGTGCAGCTGCTCGGCGGTGCGCCGTCGATCTCGACCGCCGTCGAGGCCGACCTGCGCGCCGCGAAGATCGCCGACACCGTGTCGCGCATCGCCGGGACGGACCGCCACGACACCAGCCGACGCCTCAACGACGTCTTCCCGCCGTCCGAGCTGGGCGACACCGTCTACCTCGCGACCGCCACCGGCTTCGCCGACGCGCTGGCCGTGGGCCCGGTCGCCGCGAAGCAGGGCGCCCCGCTCTACCTCAGCGAGCCGACCTGCCTGCCGCGCAGCACCCGTGTGAAGATGCAGGGCCACGACCTCGATCAGGTGCTGCTCCTCGGCAGCCCCCTGACCCTGTCGGCGCAGGTGCGCTCGCTGTCCGCCTGCTGAGACCCGAGACGCACCGCACGAGCCCTGGAGATCCATGAGCGCCACCGCCGACCGTCCCCTCCTCGTCGGCATCGAGACCGGGGGCACGAAGGTCGTCGCGGCGGTAGCCGACGCCGCTGATCCCGAGCGGATCCTCGCGACGACGACCCTGCCGACCCGCGGGCCCGCCGAGACTCTCGCCGATCTGGCCGGCTTCGTCAGCGGCCACGGAGTCGACGGCACCGTCGCCGCGGTCGGCGTCGCCTCCTTCGGCCCGCTCGACATCGATCCCGGCTCGCCGACCTACGGGCACCTCACCTCCACGCCGAAGCTCGGCTGGGAGGGCACCGACGTCCTCGGCCCGATCGGCGCGGCCGCACCGGGCGCCCGGCTCGCGCTGGTCACCGACGTCAACGGAGCCGCCCTGGGCGAGGCCCGCTGGGGCGCCGGAGCCGGAGTCGACGACTTCGTCTATCTGACGGTCGGCACCGGAGTCGGCGGCGGCGTGATCGCGGGCGGACGGCTCCTCGCCGGCAGCGGCTGGCCCGAGGTCGCGCACCTGCTGCCCCGCCGCCACCCCGAGGACGGCTTCGCCGGCACCTGCCCGTTCCACGGCGACTGCCTCGAGGGCCTGGTCGCCGGTCCCGCGATCTCGGCGCGCTGGGGCGTCGACGGCTCCCGCCTCGGCCCCGAGGAGGCGGCCGCGAACCTCCGCTTCAGCTCCTACTACCTCGCGCAGCTCGTCACGACGCTCGCCTACGTCGCGGGCGTGCGGCTCGCGGTCGTCGGCGGAGGCGTGTCGAAGACGCCGGGGCTCGTCCCCGCGGTCGAGGCCGAGGTCGAGCGGCTGATGGGCGCGCCCGGAGCGACGGGGACGGGCGGCGGACGGATCCGCATCGTGCGCCCGGCGCTCGGCGACGAGTCCGGGGTGCGCGGGGCGATCTCGCTGGCGGAGTCCCTGCTCGCCTGAGCTCTACCCTCGTCCCATGAGCGACCGACCCGTCGACCCCTCCGCCCCCGACTCCGGTCGCGACGAGACGGTGGAGGAGCGATCCGACCGCAACTGGAACGAGATCCTGCAGGAGCTGCGGGTCGTGCAGACCGGCACGCAGATCCTGGGCGGCTTCCTGCTGACGCTGTGCTTCCAGCAGCGCTTCGCCGACCTCGCGCCGCCGGACGTGGCGCTCTACCTCGTGCTCGTCCTGCTCGCCGCGTGCGTCACGATCCTGGCGCTGGCGCCGGTCATCGCCCACCGGCTGCTGTTCCAGCGGCGGAGGAAGGCCGAGCTGGTGCGGTTCGGCAACCGGGTGGTCACGGTGTGCCTCGCGGCGGGATCGCTGCTGTTCGTCGGAGTCGTGGGCTTCGTGTTCGACGTCGTGCTGGGCGGGCCGGCGGGCCTCTGGGCGGGCGGAGGTGTGCTGCTGCTGCTCGCCGTGGTCTGGGCGACCGCGCCGGTCCTCCTGCGGAGGCGCTGAGGGCGGCGGAGTCTGCCCGCCCCTCCCCCGCGAGTCAACGGGGTACCCGGGTCCGCCGCGCTCTTCCTACCGTGGCCGCGAGGCGCGCACCGCGCCGACGCGAGAGGAGCACCATGACCGACCGGACCGAGCAGCCGCAGGAGAACCCGCAGAACCACGACCACGTCGACGACGCGGGCGTCGACAAGCCCTCGCAGGCCGAGGGCGACGACACCGAGGGATCGGCCGGCTGATCGCCGCCTCGATCCCCGTCCTCCCCGCGATCGACAGCAGCGCGGCCGTCCTCGCCGACGGCTACCTCTTCGGGACGCGGCGCTTCGACGACGTGGGCGCGGACGCGTTCCGCACCCGGATCCTCGGACGGCCCGTGATCATGGCGCGCGGCATCGAGGCGGCGCGCTTCTTCTACGAGGGCGGGCGCTTCGACCGCGAGGGCGCGCTGCCCGGCTCGGTGCTGCACCTCCTGCAGGACGAGGGCAGCGTGCAGACCCTCGAGGACGAGCCGCACCGGAGGCGGAAGCGGATGTTCCTGGATCTGGTGGAGACGCCCGAGCAGCGGTCGAGACTGGTCTCGGCCTTCGCGCGGGAGTGGCAGGCGTCCGCCGCCCGGCTGACCGGCGAGCGGGTCCGCCTCCAGGACGTCGCCGCGGAGGTCCTGGGCCGCGCGGTCCTGTCGTGGGCCGGCATCGAGGCCGACGAGGAGGAGGTGCTGCGGCGCACGGACGAGCTCCGGGCGATGACAACGCCGGGCGCTTCGGCCCGCCCAACTGGGCCGCACGACTCCGCCGCCGCTCGACCGAGCGGTGGGCGCGCGGCCTGACCGAGGCGAGCCGGACGGCCGGACCCTCCCCGACTCCCCTGCACCGGATCGCGCACGAGAAGGAGGACGGCGGCCTCCTGCCCGTCGAGGTCGCCGCGGTGGAGCTGATCAACGTGCTGCGGCCCACGGTCACGGTGGGGCGCTTCGTGGTGCTGGCGGCGCTCGCGCTGCACCGGCATCCGGAGTGGCGCGAGCGGCTCGCCGACCAGGAGGAGCGCGTCGCGTTCGCGAACGAGGTGCGGCGCTTCTACCCGTTCTTCCCGATGGTCGGAGGAAGGGCCCGCCGGGAGCTGGACTTCCGCGGCGAGACGCTTCCCGCGGGGCAGTGGATGCTGCTCGACCTCTGCGCTACGGACCACGGCTCGCACTGGGAGGCGCCGGGCCGCTTCGATCCGGAGCGGTTCCGGTCGCCGGTCGACCGCAACGGCTTCATCGCCCAGGGCGGCGGGCACTACGGAGGCGACCACCGGTGCCCGGGCGAGCCGGCGACCGTCGACCTGCTGTCCGCGGCGCTGGAGCTCCTGGCCGCGGGGCACCCGTACGGCGTCGAGGACGGGCAGGATCTGCGCGTGAGCCTGCAGAGCTTCCCGACCGGGCCGGAGGACGGCTTCGTGGTGAGGTTCCGCTAGGGGCGGGCGGGCTCGGCTGGCGGCCTCGGCTGGCGGCCTCTGTCGGCGGCCTCCGCGGGGGCGGTCCTCCTCCACAGGCCGCGGTTCCGCGCGCTCTCCCCGGATCCGCTCGGGCACTCCCCGCCCGCCTCGCCCGACGAGCACGCTCGGGGTATGCAGAAGCCGAGTCAGTCCTCCGGAGCGCCGAGCTCCTCGAGCGCCCGCAGCGCCTCGCGGGCGCGCTCGAGACGATCGGCCTCGGGCTCGTCCCACCATGCCGGTCCGCGCTCGCCCAGCCCGTGCTTGGCGAGCCCGACCCTCCTGCGCGCCAGCGCCTCCGCCTCCGCGTCCTCGTGCATCCTGGCGGAGCGCACTCCCGAGCGCCCGCGCCCGAGGTGCGAGGTGAGGCCGGCGACCACGTCCTCTGGCAGCGAGGGGTCGGTGCGCCGCCATCGGCGGCCCTTCACCACGAGCCAGCGCTCGTCGTCCTCGTCGCTCACCCCGTCACCGCCGCCTCGGGTTGAGCCGGTCACCGGTGCTCGTGAGGTCCACCTGCTCCGGCAGCAGGAGCGCCTCGATCCGCCCCGCGGCGGAGAGCCGCAGCAGGTCGTCGACGAGGGCGCGCGAGCCGCCGATCAGCGTCGAGTCGAAGTCGACCTCGCTCGCGAGGTACCAGGCCCGGTCCTCCGGCCAGAGCGCGAGCGGAGTCTGCACGACGAGCCCGGAGGCGTCGGCGAAGCCCGCCGCGCGCGCCCACGCGGTGTCCTCGAGCACCCTGACGTCGAGCGAGAGCAGAGGCCCCTCCCGCCCCGGCAGCTCGACCGTCGCCGCGGCGGCGGTCGCGGGGTGCTCCCAGCCGGTCGGCCGGGTGTCGCTCATCCACTCGGGCAGCTCGTCCGAGGCGTCCGAGCGGGAGATCAGGATCCGCGACCCGCCGCTCAGCACGCCGAACCCCTCCCAGAACACGGCCAGGCAGTCCTCGGGAGTGCTCGTGTGCTCCGCGACCACGGCCGCGACGGCCGCGAGCTCGTCGAGCGGGAGCACTCCGAGGCGGGGCTCCGCGTACTCGTCGGGATGCTCGCCGGTGAGCGAGTACCACTGCGCGAGCGGATGCAGGAGCGTCCCCTCCCGCTCGGCGACCTCGCGCCAGCGCCGGAGCGGGTCCTCCTCGGACGGGTGCAGGATCCGCACGGCCGCCTCGAACAGCGGCGGGACGATCCCCTCGAAGCGCCCGAACGGCCCGAGAGCGCTCAGCATCGGCTCCGCCCGCGCGGCGTCCCGCTCGGCGCGCAGGGGCGGGTCCTGCGGTGTCGGCTCGACCATCGGCCCAGGCTAGCGCTGGACGGTCGCTCCGCTCAGGGCGGAGAGGGCCCGCTGCGGTCCCGTCTCGCGGGCGAGGCCCTCGGCGAGCGCCGCCAGCCGTTCCCGGGCGGGAGCGTCGAGTGCGAGCATCCGCCGCGCAGCCTCCGCGAGCTCTCCCGTGGAGGCGGCGTTGGGGTCGAGCACGGCGGCGAACCCGGCGTCCTCGAGTGCGGCCGCCCCCGCGAACTGGTCCGTCGAGAACGGCAGGACGACGAGCGGCACGCCCGCGGTCATCGCCTCCGTGACGCTGTTGTTGCCGCCGTGGCTGACCGCGAGTGCGGCCCTGCGCAGGAGCGCGACCTGCGGCAGGAAGCCGCGGACCAGCCAGCCCTCGGGGACCTCGCCCAGGGCCGAGCGCTCGGTCGCGCCGGAGGCGAGAGCCACCCGGACGGGCCTGCCCCCGGCCACGACGCCGGCCAGGGCCTCGACGACCCGGGCGAGCACGTCGTCGCGCACCGAGAGGAAGCTGCCGAAGCTCACGTAGACGACCGGATCCTCGGACGCGGCGAGCCACTCCTCGACCTCCGCGTCGTCCGGCTCCTCGCGGACGGCGGAGCCGAGGAACGCGTGCGGCGGCAGCTGAGCGGTGCGGGCCGAGTCGTGGAGCTCGCCCGGGTAGTTGAGCAGCAGGACGTCGCCGCTCTCGGCGAAGGCGTCGGCGCTGGGCGCCGCCCCGGGGTCGAGGGTGGTGAGGGCGGCGTTCCACTCCGCGGTGAAGGAGTCGCGCACCTGCTCGCAGAGGGCGCGGAGCGCATCGAGGTCGTCCGGCTCCGGAGCGAAGGCGTCCGGCCAGACCGGAGGGAAGCCGTAGACCTCGCCGGGCACCGTGAGCGCGCTGGGGTGGCCGAGCACGACGTCGCCGTAGGGCACGCGGAGTGCCTTCAGCGCCACGCGCGCGGTGAAGGCGAGGTGGTCGACCACGATCGCGTCGGGCTGCACCTCGTCGAGGATCACGCGCAGGCGCGCGGCGACGCCGGACGGGTCCCAGAGCAGGTCGGTGAGCCGCTCCCGCGCCTGGTAGGCGAGGGTCGGGACCATCCCGCGCCGGGTGGCGTCGAAGAAGCCGCGGAGGGACGCGCCCTCGTCGGGCGCCTGCTCCTCCGCGCGGATCGTGCCCGGGTTGGAGCCGCGCCCCAGCCGGAGCGCGATGTGCTCGAATCCGAAGCCGTCGACGATGGAGCGCGTCGCGTCGCCGGTGGCCACGACGACGCGCTCGCCCGCCTCCTGCCACGCCGTGCCGAGGGTCGCCAGCGGCAGCAGGTGCGACGCGTAGTCGGGGCTGATGATCAGCAGGGTCACGAGGCCCCCAGCACGAGCGGCGAGCGGAGAGGACGCTCCTGGTCCGCGGTCGCGTGCGCGTAGACGCCCGAGAGGGCATGAGCCATGGCCTGCACCGTGTAGCGCTCGGCGACCATCGCACGCCCGCGGGCCGCGGCGTGCTCGCCGAGAGGCCCTCCTGCGAGATCCAGTGCGGCGGCGGCGCCGGCGGCGAGCGCCGCGGGGTCGGCGGTGTCGACCAGGAAGCCGGTCTCCCCCTCCTCGACGTAGGTCGCGGGCCCGCCTGTCGCCGGAGCGACGACGACCAGTCCTGCGGAGAGCGCCTCGAGGAGGGCGATGCCGAACTCCTCCTTGACGCTCGCGCAGACGTAGGCGCCTCCCGGAGCAGAGAGCCCCGGTCGGCCGTGCCGGATCGCGCCGAGCCAGCGGGCCACGGTCCCGTTCGGGCGGTGGCCGGCCAGGAGCAGCCCGTCGGACGCGACGGCGCGGATGCGGTCGAGCTGCTCGCGCTCGTCGGGGCTCGGGTCGGCGAGGTCGCCGCCGACCAGGAGCAGGTTGGCGCGCTCCCGGAGCGAGGGGTCGGACGCCCAGGCCTCGGCGAGCGCCGCCATCCCCTTCACCCGGTGCAGGCGGCCCACGCTGAGCAGCAGCGGGAGGCCGCGGCGGTGCTCGGGCAGCTCCTCCAGCAGGAGGTCGAGCGAGGCCAGGTCGCCGCCCTCGTCCAGCGCGACCGGCTCACCGGCGGCGGAGGCCCGTGCGGCCGCCTCGCCGCGCTCGACCAGGCCGACGTCGATCCCCTCCGGGACGATCGTGTGCCGCTCCGGGTGCGCGGTGATGTCGACGCCGATCAGCTCGCGGATGGTCGCCGCCAGCTCCTCCCGCGGGAACAGGACGGTGTGCGCGGCGTCGGCGGCCAGGCGCTGCACCAGGCGCACGCGGAACCAGAAGTGCTCGGCGGCGTCGCGCTCACCGAAGTCCGCGCGGGTGAGGGCGCCGGAGGCGTCCAGGCCCGCGATCAGGGCGTGCGGGTCCGGAGCGAGGGTGAACACGACGGGGATCTCGAGCTCCCGGGCGACCGCGGCCGCCGCGAGGGATCCGACGTCCGCCATCCGCAGGTGCAGCACGTCGACCCGGCCGGCCGTGCGCAGGATCCGGCGGATGCCGCGCTCGGCGGCGATGCGACGGCTCCACGCCTGAGGCATGGCCACGGGCGGCCCCACGAACGGGACCGGAGCGAAGCCGTGGCCGGAGTCGGGCAGCTCGCCGAGCGCGCGCTCGGCCTCGGCCGGGGTCCCGCGCGAGAGCGTGAGCACCCGGTCGATGCCCTCCTGCTCGACGAGCGAGTCGCCCAGGCGCACCAGCAGGGTCGCGATTCCGCCGTTGTCGCCGGCGCCCACGCGCGTCAGGGTGCCGTCGATGTCGGCGTGGACGAAGAGCTGGGCGACCGTCGGTCCGGCCTCCACGGCCGGTGCGGGGGCGAGGTCGCCCAGGGCGAGCCGGGCGAGGGGCCCGATCGGCGCCGCCTCCTCGGCCAGGCCGGTGAGCAGGAGCTCGGCGTCGTCGGAGCCGCGCTCGCCGAGCGCGTCCGTCGCGGCGGCCCGCGCCTCCAGCCCCTCCGCGCGATCGGCGGCCACGTGCAGGAGGGTGCGCTCGGCGATCGCGCCGGGCACGAGGCCCAGGGTCTCGACGAGCCGTGCCCGGGCCGCCGCTTCGCGCTCCCCGAGCAGCGCGCCCTCGAGCGCGACGGCGACGAGGTCAAGGGTCGAGGAGGCCCAGAGCAGGACGGTGCGCTGCGCGAGCATGCCCGAGAAGCCGCCGTCGCGGACCAGGCGCAGCAGCGGTCCGAGCGCAGCGGGGCGGGGCAGGCGCCCGCCGAAGGCCCAGGCGGCGTGCTCGCGGAGGTACGGGCGCTCGTCCTCGAGCAGCATCAGCAGCGCGAGGTCGGCCTCCTCGTCGAAGACCTGCGCGAGCGAGTGCACGGCCGCGATCGCGGTGAGCTGGTCCGAGGGGTCCAGAGCGGCGCGGGTGAGCAGGCGCACCGCGCGGCCGCCGCCGTCGCTCACCGCGGCGACCGTCAGCTCGTCGGCCATCCGGACGGCCTCGAGCAGAGTGGGAGCGGCGCGCACGGCGTCGAGAGCGGTCTGCGTGGCCATGGTTCACCTGGTCTGTCGGAGCGGAGAGTGCGACGGAGCGCGACTCCCGACCGCTGGAGCGGCCCAGGAGGAGCGGACCGGTACCGAGCATGCCGCGTGGGCGGCTGGGATTTCGCCACTTGCGTCGGATCTCCTCCCGCGGTACGGCCTCCTGTCAAGGGGGTGATGGCCGCAGTTCGTCTGCGCAACGCGCGAGGATCCTCAGCCGCGGGTCCACTCCAGGAGCCGCTCGACCGGCCAGGTGGTCACGATCCGCTCCTCCGGGACGCTGAGCCGCTCCGCCCGCTCGGCTCCGTAGTCGAGCAGGCTCAGCTGGCCCGGAGCGTGCGCGTCGCTGTCGATCGAGAACAGGCAGCCCTCCTCGAGCGCGAGCGCGATCAGCTCGTCCGGCGGGTCCTCGCGCTCGGGGCGGGCATTGATCTCGACCGCGGTGGAGTGGTCGGCGCACGCGCGGAACACGGCCCGGGCGTCGAAGGTCGACGGCGGGCGGGTGCCGCGCTCGCCCGACACCAGCCGCCCCGTGACGTGGCCGAGGACGTCGGTCCGCGGATCCGAGGCCGCCGCGACCAGCCGGGCCGTCATCTCGCGGGAGGGCAGCCGCAGCTTCGAGTGGGCGCTCGCGACGACCACGTCGAGGCGGTCCAGCAGCTCGTCCGTCTGGTCGAGCGCGCCGTCCTCGAGGACGTCGACCTCGATCCCGCTGAGCAGCCGCAGGGGCCCGGTGTCGAGGCCAGCGAGATGGGCGAGCTGCTCCTCCAGCCGCTCCGCGCTGAGACCGTGGGCGACCCGGAGCCGCGGCGAGTGGTCGGTGAGCGCCAGGTACTCGTGGCCGAGCGCGCGGGCCGCGTCCACCATCGCGAGGACGGGCGTCGCCCCGTCGGACCACTCGCTGTGGCTGTGGAGATCGCCGCGCAGCCGTCCCCGCAGAGCGCTCGCGGGCGGAGGAGCCGAGCCGCGCAGCTCCGCGAGGTAGTCGGGCACCCGGCCCGACCGCGCCTGCTCGATCACCGTGAAGGTCGTGTCGCCGATCC
Organism: Rathayibacter sp. AY2B7; assembly: GCF_002931635.1. NCBI lineage: Bacteria > Bacillati > Actinomycetota > Actinomycetes > Micrococcales > Microbacteriaceae > Rathayibacter > Rathayibacter sp. AY2B7. The sequence goes on from NZ_PSUC01000052.1 coordinate 15,603, forward strand.
CGGAGGCCCGCCGCACGAGGGCGAGGTCGTCCCGCTCGGCGGACGCCATCCCCTCCAGCACCGCGGCCGCCCGGCGGAACGCCTTCGCCCGGTAGCGGGAGGCCCGCTCCCGCTCGAGCAGTGCTGCGATCTGCTCGAGTGCCGCGATCGGGTCCATGCGCCCGGTCTACCACGGCGCCCGCCGCGGCCTCACCCCCTCGACGGCGGCCTCGGCTCCGGCCCCCGACCTCATCCCGCCTCGGCCCCGCCCCGGTCCCGGCCCGTCGACGCTGGGAACCGGCCGAGCCCCGTTGCCGACCGCAGCGATCGAGATATATCGTGACTCTCGTCCACTCGCGATGTATCGCGTTTCAGAAAGGCACCCCGGTGCAGGAGGAGGAGCTCATGTCCCTCGAGAAATGGCTCGTACAGGCCGGCGAGACGAAGGTCATCGACCTCGACGTCGTCCGCTCGGTCAAGGTCGCCCTCGTCGGCGGCCAGATCGACGTCATCGCCCACGACGAGCCGACCGCTCGCGTGGAGGTCCACAGCGTCGACGGCCGCCCGCTCAAGGTCTCGATGGACGGCGACCGCCTCGAGATCGACCACGTCCAGCTCCGCTGGGACACCATCGTCGACGTCGTGAAGGGCCTCGGCCGCCGCGGCGACCGCGCCGACATCAGCCTCCTCGTCCCCCGCGGCGTCGACCTCAAGTTCGACACCGTCTCGGCCGACGGCCTGGTCTCGGGTCTCCACAGCGACGCCCGCGTCTCGACGGTCGGCGGCGACATCGTCGTCGACGGCCTGCACGGCGACATCGAGGTGAACACCGTCCACGGCGAGCTCTCGGTCCGCAGCCACACCGGCCGCGTCACCGCGCGCACCGTCTCCGGCGACGTCACCGCGACCGGCGAGCTCACCCGCTTCACCGTCGACGGCGTCTCGGGCAGCGTGTTCGTCGACGCCGAGGGCACCCCCGACCGGATCCAGGCCAACACCGTCAGCGGCGACCTCACGATCCGCGTCGACGAGGGCCTCGGCGCCCGCTACCGCATCAACACCGTCTCGGGCACGCTCCAGCTCGACGGTTCCGTCGTCAAGGGCACCTTCGGCCGGGGCTTCACCTCGACCACGGGCTCGCTCGACTCGAAGTGGGTCGACGTCGCCGCCAACTCCGTCTCGGGAGACGTAGTTGTCGTCCGCCGGTCCGTCGCCGCGTCCTCCGCCTCGGTAGGCGAGGGCTGGGGCTCCCCCGGCACCGGCCCGGCCGACGACCGCCGCCCGATGGACGGGAGCTCGCTGTGAGCCCCGTCTTCGCGCACGGCCGCCTGCGCCTCTACCTGCTCAACCTCCTCGCCGAGTCGCCGCGCCACGGCTACGAGCTGATCCAGGCGCTCAGCGAGCGCTTCGGCGGCACCTACGCGCCCAGCGCCGGCACCGTCTACCCGCGCCTCGCGAAGCTGGAGGAGGAGGGACTCGTCACGAAGGAGGCCGACGGCCGCAAGACCGTCTACTCCATCACCGACGCCGGCCGCGCCGAGCTCGCGAACCGCGCGACCGACCTGGGCGACATCGAGGAGGAGCTCACCGACTCCGTCCGCCGGCTCGCCGACGAGGTCCGCCTCGGCGTCGCGGAGGCGATGAAGAGCCTCCGCGCCGACCTGGCCAGCGCCGCCCGCGACTCGCGGGAGCCCGGACGCCGACCGGAGCACTCCGCCGAGGAGCCGCGCCCGCAGGACACGTCCGGCACCCCCTTCGAGCAGCCCGCGCCGGAGCAGGCCGCACCGGCCTCGCCCGACGCGCGCACCGCCTCGCGGATCGCCCTGCGCGACGCCGAGGTGCTGCTCACCGAGTTCCGCGACGAGCTGCGCGCGGAGCTGCGCACCGCCGCCTCCTCGGGATCCGTGACGACCGCGAGCGTCGACGCCCTGCGCGTCGCGCTCGACGAGGCCCGCGCCTCGGTCCGCTCCACCCTGGACTGAGCCCGGACACCGTACCGCCGAGAGGGCGGGGATCCCGCCCGGGGTCCCCGCCCTCCCGGCGCTACTGCCGCCCGACCGCCAGCGCCTCCTCCTCCACGTCGAGGAACGCCAGAGCGCTCACCACCGCCGGCTCCTGGTACCGCCCCTCGGAGCGCGCGCGGAGCACCGCCTCCCGCTCGGCCGCGATCATCACGCGCCGGAGCCGGTTGTAGGCCTGCGGGAGCGGCTCCACGCCCTCGCCCTCCGGAGGGTTCTCCAGGGCGTCGGCGAGGAACGTCGCGTTCCGCCGCAGCCGGTCGAGCACGCGGTCCTCCACTCCGTCCTGCGGCTCCGCGTCGAGCCGGGCGAGCCCGGCGGCCTGCGCCTCGGCGAGCAGCATCTGCTTCTCGACGTGCTCCTGCATCTCGTTCGGGGCCGGGAGCTTCAGGGCGCGGACGAGCCGCGGGAGCGCGAGCCCCTCGACGAGCGTCCCCGCCACCACGATGAAGGCGAGGAACTGCAGGAACGCGCGCTGCGGCGTCTCCGCGGGCAGGAGGAACGCGGCGGCGAGGGTGACCACGCCGCGGATGCCCGCGAACGACACCCCGATCGCGGTCGGCCAGGTCCACCCGCGCTGCTGCAGCCGGCGCGGACCGTGCCGGAACAGCAGCGTCGTCATGCACATCCAGGCCACGCGGCTCCCGACCAGCGCCGCGAGCACGGCCGCGCCGATGCCGACCGTCTGCCAGACCCCGATGCCCGAGTCGGCCGTCGCCTCCACCACCGACGACAGGCTCAGCCCGATGAAGAGGAACACCGCGTTCTCGAGCAGGAACTGGATCGTCCGCCAGTTGAGCGACTCCGCGATCCGCGCCTGCGCGGACTGGATGACCGGCGCCCGGTAGCCCAGGTAGAGCCCCGCGACCACGACCGCCAGCACCCCGGAGCCGTGCAGCAGCTGCGCCGGGATGAACGCGACGTAGGGCGTCACCAGCGAGAGGCTCGTGTCCAGGACGGACGACTGCACCTGCTTGCGCACGAACCCGAGCAGCACGGCGATGCCGATCCCGACCCCGCCGCCCACCGCCACGGCCAGCACGAAGTCGAGCGCGATGCGCCCGGGAGTGACCGTGCTGACGATCGCCAGGAGGGAGGCGTTCAGCGCCACCAGTGCGGTCGCGTCGTTGAGGAGGCTCTCGCCCTCGAGCACCGTGAGCATGCGCCGCGGCAGGCGGAGCCGCCCCGCGATCGCCGTGACCGCCACCGCGTCCGTGGGCGCCACGATCGCGCCGAACGCGAGGGCCGCGGCGACCGTGATCGCCGGGACGACCATCCAGGCCACCGCGCCGACCACCGCGACCGTGAAGACGACGAGCCCGACCGACAGCAGGAGGATGCTGTCGCCGCGAGCGCGGACGTCGAGGACGGAGGTGCGGATCGCCGCCGCGTAGAGCAGCGGCGGCAGGATCCCGAACAGCACCACGTCCGGCTCGACCACCACCTCCGGGATCCCGGGGACGAAGGAGGCGAGGGCTCCGACGGCGACGAGCGCCACGGGAGCGGACCAGTTCACCCGCCCCGACAGCCCGGTGACCAGGACGGTCACCACCACGAACGAGACGATCCAGACGATCGCGACGACGGGCTCCTCCATCGCGCTGCTCCTCTCGGGCGCGGTGCGCCTCCGCGCACGATCATGGCACTGCGGAGGCGCTCGCGCGGCGCGGGACGGGACGGCCGGGTCGATCGGACCGCCCGGAGTGAGGATTGCCTTAATAAGGTGACCCTAAGTAAGGTGAGGCGACCCTTACCGATCCTCCGAGAGGACCACGCCGTGCATCCACGACGACCCCGCATCCACCGTGCCGCCATCGCGCTGCTCGCCACCGTCTCCCTGGCGGGCGGCGCCCTCGCGCTCGCTCCGTCCGCGTCCGCCGCCGCCTCGCCCGGGACCGTCACCGACGCCTCCTTCACCTGGGGTCTCAGCGGCGAGGCCGGCGGCGGCGCGTTCTTCGGCGGCTGCAACTTCCTCAGCGCGGGGACCGCCGGCGACACCGGCAGCTCCCGCCTCTGGACCGAGGCCGACGGCTTCTACGCCCAGGAGGCGGGCAACGTCTCGATCGTGAAGCCCGACGCCTCCGGCGCACTGGTGCCGACCAGCTGGGGCACCAAGTGCCAGACCGCCGCGGGCACCCCCGTCAACCCGGCCTCCACCGCCTCCCTCACCCGGAACGCGGTCCTCGTCGACGGCGGCACCGGCACGGTCGCCGCGGACGGCTCGACGCGCATCGAGTGGGACGGCTCCTTCACCGTCGCGTTCTACGGCGGGCTCACCTACTGGACCGCCACCGATCCGGTGCTGAGCGTGGACGGAGCGGGCAACGGGACGCTGACCGCGACCGCGAGCGGCTACGGCACCGACATGGCCGACCAGACGAAGTGGGTCCCGGTCGCCCCGCAGCAGGTCGTCCTCGCCGACATCCGCGGAGCCGCGGCCGACGACGACTCCCTCACGGCCGCTCCGGACTACCTCGGCGTCGCGGTCACCACGGCGGGGACCGCGCAGTCGCGCACCGGAGCGTCGTGGGGCTCGTTCCCGCAGAGCTTCATCGACTTCCAGGCGAAGACCGGCCAGAGCAGCTACTGGTACAGCTCCGGCGGCTCGCGCGACGCGGCCAAGCCCGCCTCGCCGCTCTCGGTCGCGTACACGCTGACGGGCGCCACGACTCCGGAGCCGACCACGCCGCCGACCACCCCGCCGACCGAGCCAGGCGAGCAGGACATCACCGTCCAGGTCCCGGCCGTCACCGCTCCCCCGGCCACCGGGAGCTTCGGCTGGGCGTTCGAGAGCACCGACGCCGTCAGCCTCGGCACGGCGGTGCAGGCAGGATCGACGTTCGTCGCGAACGGCGCGCTCAACACCATCGCCGTGACCGACACCCGCTCGGGCGGCTCGACTCCGTACGGCTGGAGCATCGCCGGGTCGGTCAGCGGCTTCACCTCCGCCGCCGGCGGCTTCGACGCCGGCTACCTCGGCTGGACGCCGAGCGTCGCCGGTGCGGGACCGGCGGTCGCGGCCGGCGCCGCTGTCGGCTCGACCCTCGAGAACGGGGCGGGACTCGCCGAGCCCGCGACGCTCGCCTCCAGCACCGCCGCGGCGAGCGCCTCCGTCGATGCGGCCGTGAAGCTCGTCATCCCCACCACGACGCCCGCGGGCGACTACGCGGCGACGCTCACCATCACCGCGCTCGGCTGACCGGCCGGGCGACCCCTCGGGGCGGCGCCGCACTCCTCCGGGAGGCGGCGCCGCCCTCTCGTCACTCCACTTCCTGCACCGAGACGGACCCCATGCACCGCTCCCCCCTCGCACTCACCGCCCTCCTCGTCGGAGTCGTGCTCGCGGCCGCGCCCGCCGCCGACGCGTCGACCGTCTCCGCCGCGCCCGCCGCCGACGCGTCGACCGTCTCCGCCGCGCCCGCCGCCGACGCGTCGACCGTCTCCGCCGCGCCCGCCGCCGCGACCGGCCCGGCCTGGAGCATCGGCCCGACCGCCGACGACTCCGGCGCCGTCCGCGCGAACTTCGACTACGCGCTCGATGCCGGAGCCGTCGTCGAGGACTCGATCTCGGTCCGCAACGACGGCGCCGCCGAGCTCGTCCTCGACCTCTACTCCGCCGACGCGTTCACCACCCGCGAAGGCGGGATCGACGTGCTCACCGCGGGAACCGCCTCCGAGGACTCCGGCACCTGGATCTCCCTCGACTCCGCGTCGCTGACGCTCGCCCCGGGCCAGGAGGCCGCCGTCCCCTTCACCGTGACCGTTCCGGCCGACGCCCTCCCCGGGGACCACCCCGCGGGGATCGTCACGTCCCTCCGCGTCGACGACCCGGACGCCCAGGTCCAGGTCGACCGCCGTCTGGGCACGCGCCTGCAGCTGCGCGTGGCGGGCGATCTCGTCCCGACGGTCGAGCTGTCGGAGCCGCGGGTGGCGTTCTCGGGCAGCTGGAACCCCCTCGCGGTCGGCTTCGTCACGGTCGACTACTCCGTCGCGAACACGGGCAACACCCGCATCACCGGGCAGACCTCCACAAGCGTCTCCGGTCCGTTCGGAGTCGCCGCGGCGAGCGCGCAGCGGCAGCTCCCGGAGGTTCTCCCGGGCTCGGAGATCGACGTGCAGGAGCGCCTCGACGGCGTCGGTGCGCTGCTCCGGCTCTCGGGCGCCGTGAGCCTGCAGCCCAGCAGCGTGGGCTTCGGTGCCGCGGCGATGGAGGCGGTCACGGCCGAGTTCGGCCTGGCCGCCGTCCCGGTCGCCGCCCTCCTCATCCTGCTGGGGGCCGCTGCGCTCGTCGCACTCGCCGTGGCCCTCGGGCGGCGCCGGGCGCGCGCCTCCTCCCGGGGATAGCCGCACCGCACGCGCAGAACGTCAGCGGAGAACAGCCGCCCTGCCGGGACAGAGGAGGCCCGACCGACGCAGCCGACGTTCTGCGCATCGGAGGAGTCGCGCCGACCACCGGCCGAGGGCGGGCGGCTCAGCCGGCCGCTCCCCGTCGCCACGGGAGGCACCCGGTGAGGTGCAGGACGGCCAGGACGGCGATCAGAACGGCGAGCGCCAGCGCTCCGATCAGCAGCGGGAGCACCGGGGAACCCGCCACCGCCTCCGGCACCAGTCCGCCGCCGTCGCGGACGACCGTGGTCGCCTCGCCGACGAGCCCCGCCTCCGCAGCGCCCGCCGCGGACGGAGGCGCCGTCGCGGCGGTCGGCCCCGCGGCCCCGGCCGCCGCCGCCGTGCCGCCGGTGGGAGCGGGGCCCGTGGGAGCGGAGCCCGTCGGCGCCGCACCCGTCTCCGGAACCGCGACGACCACGGGCGCGGAGGCGTCGTAGTTGACCAGGAGCGGGGTGGCGGGCTTCGCCGGATCGCGGACGCCGCCCGAGGTCAGCCAGTAGCCGACCTGGCCGGTCTGCTCCTGGAAGCGCAGGAAGCTCGGTGGGAACGATCCCCAGTGCGCCTCGTTCTCGGCGGTCCTGGGCACCTGCCCGCCGATCTGGCTCGCTACGCCCCGGTACTCCGGGATCACGCTGAATCCGCCGGCCCCGAGCGGTGCGCCGCGGACCTCGGCGAGCACGACCGAGGCGGCGGGGACCGGGCGCCAGACCGAGGCGTCGTCGCGGGAGGCGCCGTATCCGCTCGCGGTGGCGGTCAGCCGCCCGTTCCCGGCGGCGTCGAGCTCGAGCACCGGGTCGCTCGCGCTCCAGTAGGTCATGCCTCCGTAGAAGGCGACGGTGAAGGAGCCGCTCCAGCGGAGGGTCAGACCCGCTGCCGAGGCCTCGCCCGCGCCGCCGCCGATGACCACCTGGGTCTGGGTGCTCGACGCCGGCGAGGCGGCGCTGACGGCCGCGCCCGAGGGGTCGGTGCAGCGGGTGGCGAAGGAGGCGCCGGTCCACCCTCCGTCCGCCGTCGCCTTCTCGATCGAGACGGCCCCCTCCCGCGACGAGTAGAGGCCGTCCGCCTCGGCCCAGACGCGGGAGCCGCCGGTATCGCCCGCGGTGCCCG
>NZ_PSUC01000053.1:0-8742 GCF_002931635.1 Rathayibacter sp. AY2B7
CGTCCACGACCGCCTACGCTAGCCCAGTGGTCTCGGAGGATCGGCACGTCCGCTCGATCGAGCTGCCCTGGGTCGATCCGGAGCTCGCGCACCACGCCCTGTTCGCCACGGCCGAGACGTCGTTCTGGCTCGACTCGGGCCTCGGAGCGGCGAGCGGCCGCTCCTACCTCGGGGCGTGCGCCCGCGAGGACGTGCTCCTCGTCGAGGCCGGCGGCGACGTGGCGGCGGCGCTCGCCGCGGTCGACGACGAGGCCCCCGCGGGCGACCGCGCGCTCGGCCGCTACGGCTGGATCTCCTACGAGGCGGGAGCCGCCTCCGTCTCCCTGCCCTCGGCGCCGACCGGCCCCGCGGATCCGCCCGCTCTCGCCCTGCTCCGGGGCGACCCCGTGCTCGAGTTCGACCACGGCACCCGGACCGTCCGCCTGGTCGCGACAGGAGACGTGCAGGAGCTCACCGCGCGCCTGCTCGAGCTCGTCGGCGCGCCCGCACCCGCGGACCCCGCGGATCCCGAGCCCGCCGGCGACCCGGTCCGCCGGCACTCCGCCGCCGAGTACACGGCGCTGATCGGCCGCTGCCAGGAGGCCATCCGCGCGGGGGACGCCTACCAGCTCTGCCTCACCGACGAGATCGTCGTCGAGGGCCGGTTCGATCCGGTCGAGGCGTATCGTCGCCTCCGCCGCTCCAGCCCGAGCCATCACGGCGGGCTGATCCGCCTCGGCCCGCTCGCGCTCGTCAGCGCCTCGCCCGAGCGGTTCCTCACCGGCGGGGCCGATGGACGCGTCTCCACGCATCCCATCAAGGGCACGCGCCCCCGGGGCCGGGACGCCGACGAGGACCGCGCGCTCCGGGACGAGCTCGTGTCGAGCGTGAAGGAGCGGGCCGAGAACGTGATGATCGTGGACCTCGTCCGCAACGACCTCGCCCGGATCGCCGCCCCCGGCTCCGTCGTCGTCGACCGCCTGCTCGAGGTGGAGAGCTACCCGCACGTCCACCAGCTGGTCAGCGAGGTCTCGGCCCGCCGGGCGCCCGGCGTCGGGATCGCCGAGCTGATCGCAGCCCTCTTCCCGGCCGGCTCGATGACGGGAGCGCCCAAGCGCCGGGCCGTGGAGCTGCTGCGGGAGTGGGAGGGCGGTCCCCGCGGCGTCTACTCCGGCGCCTTCGGCCGCCTGGGCTCGGACGGCTCGCTGGACCTCGCGATGACGATCCGCACCCTCGTGCTCGACGGCGAGCGCGCCCGCCTGGGGACCGGCGGCGGCATCACCGCGCTCTCGGTGCCGGAGGAGGAGGTCGAGGAGACGCGGCTGAAGGCGCGGGCGCTCCTCGCGGTGCTGGGCGCCGCCGAGGAGTGAGCGGGCGCCGCGTTCGTCTGCCGTGCGCGCGGGGCCAGTAGGGTTGATGGTCGAACGCAGCCGCCCACGCGTGCGCGTTCTCCCCCTCCTTCAGAAGTGAGAAGCACCTGTGGCAGAAGACAACTCCCGGCAGACCGGCGCGAGCGACGAGGAGCGCTACGACTTCCGAGCGCTCCAGGAGAAGTGGCTCCCGATCTGGGAGGAGACGCGCCCGTTCGCGACGGACGACCCCGACGACAAGCGCCCCCGCAAGTACGTGCTCGACATGTTCCCGTACCCCTCGGGCGACCTGCACATGGGCCACGCCGAGGCGTACGCGCTCGGTGACGTGATCGCTCGCTACTGGCGCCAGCAGGGCTTCAACGTCCTCCACCCGATCGGCTGGGACAGCTTCGGCCTGCCCGCCGAGAACGCCGCGATCAAGCGCGGGCTGAACCCGGTCACCTGGACCTACGACAACATCGAGCAGCAGAAGCGCTCGATGAAGCGCTACGCCGCGTCCTTCGACTGGGACCGCGTGCTGCACACCTCCGACCCCGAGTACTACAAGTGGAACCAGTGGCTGTTCCTCAAGATGTACGAGAAGGGCCTCGCCTACCGCAAGGACAGCTGGGTCAACTGGGACCCGGTGGACCAGACGGTCCTGGCGAACGAGCAGGTCCTCGCGGACGGCACCTCCGAGCGCTCCGGCGCGGTCGTGGTCAAGAAGAAGCTCACGCAGTGGTACTTCAAGATCACCGACTACGCGGACCGCCTGCTCGACGACCTGAACCAGCTCGAGGGCTCCTGGCCGTCGAAGGTCATCGCCATGCAGCGCAACTGGATCGGCCGCTCCATCGGCGCCGACGTCGAGTTCGAGATCGAGGGCCGCGACGAGCGCGTCACCGTCTTCACCACGCGCCCCGACACGCTCTACGGGGCGACCTTCATGGTCGTCGCGCCCGACTCCGACCTCGCCTCCGAGCTGGTCGAGGGCTCCGAGCCCGCGATCCGCGACGCGTTCCGCAGCTACCTCGAGACGGTGCAGAAGTCGAGCGAGATCGAGCGCCTGACCGCTGACCGCCCCAAGACCGGCGTGTTCCTCGGCCGCTACGCGGTGAACCCCGTGAACGGCGAGCGGCTGCCGATCTGGGCCGCCGACTACGTCCTCTCCGACTACGGCCACGGAGCCGTCATGGCCGTGCCGGCGCACGACCAGCGCGACCTCGACTTCGCCCGCGCCTTCGACCTGCCCGTGCGCGTGGTCGTCGACACCAACGCCTCCGTCACCGGGGCGATCCCGGTCATCCCGGAGGACCCGGAGGAGCTGGCCGCGCTCGAGAAGGAGTACTCGCTCGACCCGGCCACGACCGGCGAGGCGCTGACCGGCGACGGCCGCCTGATCAACTCCGGGCCGTTCGACGGGCTCTCCAAGCGCACCGCCATCGAGCGCGTCATCAGGATGCTCGAGGAGCGCGGCCGCGGCCGCTCGGCCAAGAACTACCGCCTGCGCGACTGGCTGATCTCGCGTCAGCGCTACTGGGGCACCCCCATCCCGATCATCCACGGAGCCGACGGCGAGCTCGTGCCGGTGCCCGAGGACCAGCTGCCCGTCGTCCTGCCCTCCACCGACGGCCTCGACCTGCAGCCGAAGGGCTCGTCGCCGCTCGGAGCGGCGGAGGACTGGGTGAACGTGCCGCACCCGGTGGACGGCTCGCCCGCGCGCCGCGACCCGGACACGATGGACACCTTCGTCGACTCCTCGTGGTACTTCCTCCGCTTCCTCTCGCCGAAGGACGACACGCAGGCCTTCGATCCGAAGCTCGCCGAGAAGTGGGCGCCCGTCGACCAGTACGTCGGAGGCGTGACGCACGCGATCCTGCACCTGCTGTACGCGCGCTTCATCACCAAGGTGCTGTTCGACCTCGGCTACGTGTCGTTCACGGAGCCGTTCACGGCGCTGCTGAACCAGGGCATGGTGCAGATGGACGGCGCGGCGATGTCGAAGTCGAAGGGGAACATCGTCCGCCTCTCGGACCAGCTGGACGAGTTCGGCGTCGACGCCGTGCGCTTGACGATGGCGTTCGCCGGCCCGCCCGAGGACGACATCGACTGGGCCGACGTCTCGCCCGGCGGCAGCGCGAAGTTCCTCGCCCGCGCCTGGCGCCTGGCGAAGGACGTCACCTCGAGGCCCGACGTCGAGTGGAAGTCGGGCGACGCGGCTCTGCGCCGCCAGACCCACCGCTTCCTCGCGGAGTCCCCGTCGCTGATCGAGGCGTTCAAGTTCAACGTCGTGGTCGCGCGGCTGATGGAGCTCGTCAACGCGACCCGCAAGGTCGTCGACTCGGGCGCCGGGGCCGGGGACCCCGCGGTCCGCGAGGCGGTCGAGGTGGTCGCGATGGCTCTCAACCTGTTCGCGCCGTACACGGCCGAGGACATGTGGCACCGCCTGGGCTACGAGGGCACCGTCGCGCACGCGCTGTGGCGCAAGGCCGACCCGTCGCTGCTGGTCGAGGAGAAGGTCACGGCGATCCTGCAGGTCGACGGCAAGGTCCGCGACCGGCTCGAGGTCTCGCCGAAGATCTCCTCCGACGAGCTCGAGGAGAAGGCGCGGGCCACGGCCGGCGTCGCCCGGGCTCTCGTCGGCCGCGAGGTCGTGAAGGCGATCGTGCGGGCGCCGCGCCTGGTGAACCTGGTGACGAAGGCGGTCTAGCCGCCGATCCGTCCCGACGGGGCTCCTCCTCTCGCAGGAGGGGCCCCGTCGTGCGTCCTGCACCGGTGCTGCTCTCTCCTCCACAGGGAGGCGATCCGGCGGGCTGTCCCCGGATCGGTGTCGGCGGCTGCGCCGGGCGGTGACGCGGGTCCTACCGTCGGCGGATGCCAGAGACCAGCGGGACGGACGACGAGCAGCTGACGGCGCTGCTGCGGCCCCGCCGCGCCCGCCCGCGCTGGCGCGTGGGAGTGGGAGCGGCGGTCGTGCTCGTCATCGGCGCCGCGGTGGTCGCGGTGCTGCTCGCGGGAGCACGGTCGAGCGGTCGTGAGCGGGTCCTGGAGCCCGCCGTGGCGACGAGTGCGCCCGCTGCTGCGGCGGTCGAGTCGCTGTACGTGCACGTGGCCGGGGAGGTCGCCTCTCCCGGGCTGTACGTCCTGTCGCCGGAGGCGCGGGTGGCGGACGCGGTCGCCGCCGCCGGAGGGTTCCAGGAGTCGGCGGAGCGCGCGGCGGTCAACCTGGCCCGGAGGCTCGTCGACGGCGAGCAGATCGTCGTGCCGGCCGTGGGAGCGGCGCCGGCCGCGGCGGGAGCGGCTCCGGGCGGATCCGCTCCGGGAGGGGCGTCCGCCGCCGGATCCGTGCTGAGCCTGAGCACGGCGACGGCGGCCCAGCTGGAGGAGCTGCCCGAGATCGGCCCGGCGACCGCGAAGAAGATCGTCGCCCACCGGGAGGCGAACGGCCCGTTCTCCTCCGTCGACCAGCTGCTCGAGGTCCCCGGGATCGGCGAGAAGACGCTCGCCGCGTTCCGCGACCAGGTCGCGCCGTGAGGAGCGTGCGGGCGGCGGACCTGCGGCTCCTGCCGGCAGCGGTGGCCGCCTGGACCACCGCGTGGGCGGCCGGGATGCTGCCGGTCGCGGCAGTGCTCGACTGGGGCCTCTCGTGGTGCGCCGCGGGCTGGGTGCTCCTCGGGGCGGTGTGCGTTTTGCTCCGGCGCGGCCTCGGCGGGCGGCTGGTCGGAGCGGTGCTCGTCGCGGGCGCGGGTGCCGCCCTCGCCCTCACCTCCGTGGTCGCCGCGGCGCCCGGTGACCACCCGGCGTCGCTGCGGGAGGCCCAGGAGGATCGCGCCCTCACCCCGGTCACCGTGCGCGTCGACACGGGTGCCCGACCGCTCGCGACCGGGGGAGTGTGGTTCGACGCGACGGCGCTGCGGGTGGGAGACGCGTCGACCGCGGCCCCCGTCCGCGTGCTGCTCGCCGATCCCGGTGGTCGGCTGCCGGTGGGCGCCGAGCTCGACCTGCAGGCGCGCGCCGCGGTGCGGGAGGGGCCCGTCGGCGAGGCGACGATGCTGAGGGCGGCGTCCGTTGAGGACCGGCGCGGTCCCGGGGGAGCGGCGGCCGTCGCGGAGGTGCTGCGCTCGCGTTTCCTCGAGCGCGCGGCGCTGGTCGGCGGCGACGTGGCGGGGCTGCTGCCGGGCCTCGCGACCGGCGACACGTCCGCGCTCGACGCGGGGCTCGAGGAGGCGATGCGCACCGCGTCGCTCACCCACCTGACCGCCGTCTCGGGCGCCAACTGCGCCGTGGTGGTGGTCGCCGGCTGGACGATCGCGGCGCTCCTCGGTGCCGGGCGCCACCTCCGGACCGTCGCCGCCCTCGCCCTGCTCGCCGGCTTCGTGGTGCTGGTGACCCCCGAGCCGAGCGTGGTGCGGGCCGCCGTGATGGCGACGGTGGTCCTCCTCGCGCGGCTCGGGCGGCGCTCCGGAGCGGCCGTGCCCGCCCTGCTCGCGACCGTCGTCGTGCTCGTGGCCGCCGACCCCTCGATCGCGGGGAGGCTCGGCTTCGTGCTGTCCGTCCTCGCCACCGCCGGACTCCTGCTGCTCGCCGAGCCGATCGCGGGCGCTCTCGGTCGGGTGCTGCCCCGGCCTCTCGCCCTGCTGCTCGCGGTGCCGACCGCGGCGCAGCTCGCCTGCCAGCCCGTGCTGCTGCTCGTGGACCCGTCGGTGCCGGTGTACGGAGTGCTCGCCAACCTGCTCGCCGAGCCCGCGGCACCCGCCGCGACCGGGCTCGGGCTCATCGGCTGCCTGCTCGCTCCCTGGTGGCCCGGAGCCGCCGACGCGGCGATCCGGCTCGCCGCCGTCCCCGCCTGGTGGATCGCCTCGATCGCCCGCGCCGTCGACTCGTGGCCCGCCCCGAGGATCGCCTGGTGGCCCGGAGTGGGAGGAGCGCTCGCGCTCACCGTGCTGACCCTGCTCGGTCTCGTGCTGGTCACGCAGTCGCCGCGGCTCGCGCGGGTGCGCCGGATCGCCGCCGTCGGGCTGGCGTGCGCGATCGCGGCCGCCGGCGGCACCACCGTCGCCACGCCGCTCCTCCGCGCCGCCTCGGTTCCCGAGGACTGGCGTGTCGCGATGTGCGACGTCGGGCAGGGCGACGCGGTCCTCCTCCGCGGAGACGCGGGCGTGCTGCTCGTCGACACGGGGCCCGAGCCCGCACCGCTCGAGGCCTGCCTCCGCCTGATGGGAGTGGACCGGATCCCGCTGCTGGTGCTCACTCACTACGACCTCGACCACGTCGGCGGGCTCCACGCCGTCCTCGGACGGACCGATGCCGCGCTCGTCGGGCCCGCCGCGGGCCGCGACGACGAGCGCGACCGGGCGGCGCTCACCGGCGCGGGGGTCGCCGTGCAGGAGGCGGTCCGCGGCGACAGCGGCGCGCTCGGCTCGCTGCGCTGGCGGGTCGAGTGGCCGGAGCGGCGGAGCGCGCTGCGGGGCAACGAGGCGAGCGTGACCCTCCGGGTCGACATCGGCGCGGACGCCCGCGGCGGCCCGCTCTCCGTCGCACTCCTGGGCGACCTCGGCGAGCAGGAGCAGGGGCGCGTCTCCCGACTGCCGGTCGGCCGGGTCGACGTCGTCAAGGTCGCGCACCACGGCTCCGCCGACCAGTCGCCCGCCCTCTACGACGCGCTCGGCGCGAGCGTCGGGCTGATCTCCGTCGGGGCGGAGAACGACTACGGTCATCCGAATCCGTCGCTCCTCGCCCTGCTGGCCGAGCGCGGGGTCGAGGCGCTGAGGTCGGATGTCGAGGGTACGGTCGTTCTCGCGTCCCGCAGCGACGGGATCGCGGTCTGGGCGAGCGGCGCGACGGCTCCCGCGGCGGCCTCGGGGCGCCGTGAGCGGGCCGTAGGGTGGAGGGCGCTCGGACGGGCGCGGCACGGAAGGACACGGCATGGCAGGCAGGGCCCCGGCGCGCGCGAAGGCAGCGCCCTCGAAGGCGGCTATCCCGCAGCTCGCCTGGAACCAGACCCGGCCGGCGCCGATCGTGCTGATCACCGGCCCGGAGCAGTTCCTCGCCGACCGCGCGCTGCGCTACCTCCGCGAGTTCCTCCGGGCCGAGGATCCGAGCCTCGAGGTCAGCGACATCGACGCCGGCGGCTACGCGCCGGGGGAGCTGCTGACGCTCGCGAGCCCGTCCCTCTTCGACGAGCCCCGCCTCATCCGAGTCTCGAACGTCGAGAAGTGCACGGACGCGTTCCTCCTCGAGACCCTCGACTACCTCTCGGCGCCCGCGGACGGGGCGACCCTGGTGCTCCGCCACGGCGGTGGCAACCGGGGCAAGAAGCTCCTCGACGCCATCCGCTCGGGCACGGGCGGCGGCATCGAGATCGTCTGCGCCGAGCTCAAGCGCGAGAGCGACAAGGTCGACTTCGCGATCGCCGAGTTCCGCACCGCCGGCCGCACGGCGACCACCGGTGCCGTCCGAGCCCTGGTGTCTGCCTTCTCCGACGACCTCGACGAGCTCGCGTCGGCGTGCCAGCAGCTGCTGTCCGACGTCACCGGCGAGATCACCGAGGCGACCGTCGCGAAGTACTACGGCGGCCGCGTCGAGACCACGGCCTTCACCGTCGCCGACTCCGCGATCGCGGGCCGTCACGGCGAGGCGCTGCTCGGGCTCCGCCACGCCCTCGCCTCCGGTGCCGACCCGGTACCGATCGTCGCCGCGTTCGCGAGCAAGCTGCGGACCATGGCGAAGGTCGCCGGCTCGCGCGAGGGTTCCGGCCAGGTCGCCTCGCGTCTGGGCCTCGCTCCGTGGCAGGTGGACCGGGCCCGGCGCGACCTGCAGGGCTGGACCGGCGAGGGCCTCGGCACCGCGATCCTGACGGTCGCCGACGCCGACGCGAACGTGAAGGGCGCCACCCGCGACCCCGTGTACGCCCTCGAGCGCATGGTCTCCGTCGTCTCCGCCCGGGGCCTCTGACCCGCCCAAAAGACCCTGTGCCCGCGATCCGCACCGACCTCGTCCCCGGCGGTTCTCGGTACGCCGCTCCGCGGCCACTCGACCAGCAGTGAGGGGATCACCTCTCCTCGCAGGGTCGCACCGCGGCCGACGAAGAGTCGGACGACGACCGCGCAGGGTCACCGGCGATCCGCGTGTCAGCGGATCGTCGTACCCGGAACGGAACCCGCTCCTCCCACCGCGACCACCCCTGGAAGCCGACCGCGTGACGGGCGACGAGGAACGAGGAGCCCGTCGAGAACGGTACGGGTCACCGGCGATCCGCGTGTCAGCGGATCGTCGTACCCGGAACGCTCCCTGCTCCTCCCACCGCGACCACCCCTGGAAGCCGACTGCGTGACGGGCGACGAGGAACGAGGAGCCCGTCGAGAACGGTACGGGTCACCGGCGATCCGCGTGTCAGCGGATCGTCGTACCC
>NZ_PSUC01000053.1:8750-22806 GCF_002931635.1 Rathayibacter sp. AY2B7
ACCCCTGGAAGCCGACTGCGTGACGGGCGACGAGGAACGAGGAGCCCGTCGAGAACGGTACGGGTCACCGGCGATCCGCGTGTCAGCGGATCGTCGTACCCCGAAACGCTCTCCGCTCCTCCCCCCGCGACCCTCCGCGGTAGCGGACCGGGCCGCAGCCGATCGAGAGCCGGACGATGCCCTCGCAGGGTTACCGGCGATCCGCGTGTCAGCGGATCGTCGTACCCGGAACGCTCCCTGCTCCTCCCACCGCGACCACCCCTGGAAGCCGACTGCGTGACGGGCGACGAGGAACGAGGAGCCCGTCGAGAACGGTACGGGTCACCGGCGATCCGCGTGTCAGCGGATCGTCGTACCCGGAACGAAACCCGCTCCTCCCACCGCAACCAAGCGCGGAAGCCGACTGCGCGACGGGCGACGAGGCACGAGGAGCCCGTCGACCGCGAAGCTGCAACGACGAAGGGCCCGGCCAGAGGCCGGACCCTTCGTCGTTGCAGCTTCGCGCAGTACTACAGCGCGGCGACCTGCTTCGCGATGGCCGACTTGCGGTTCGCGGCCTGGTTCTTGTGGATGACGCCCTTGCTGGCGGCCTTGTCGAGCTTCTTGGCGGCGAAGGCGAGGGCGGTGCCGGCCTTCTCGGTGTCGCCGGCGGCGATGGCGGTGTGGACCGAGCGGATGGCGGTCTTCAGCTCGCTCTTGACGGCCTTGTTGCGCTCGTTCGCCTTCTTGTTGGTGAGGTTGCGCTTGATCTGCGACTTGATGTTTGCCACGTGGATTACCTTCTTCTCGGATGTGCGTGTGTGCAGCCGGCTACTCGACGGAGTGCCCCTTCCGCGGGCGTCTGAACGCCCTGCGGTGCGACTGGAGGTCGCCGGCTTCTGATCACTCCACGCCTGCCGGGTGTCCGGAGGGGGAGCGCAAGCCAACAAGGAACTTTAGCGCACCCGTCGTCACCCTTCAACCGCGCCGCGCCCGCGGGTGCGGCGCCGTCCGGGTCGGGGCCGCCGGGGCGACACGCCGGGGGAGGCGGACCGCCGTGGCGTCTCGCGGTCCGGGCCCGCCGGTAACGTGACGCCGGTGCCCCGTCTCGCCGATCACCTCTCCGCGGTGCCGCCCTCGGGCATCCGCCACCTGTTCGAGATCGCGCTGCGGCTCGACGGAGTCACCCTCCTCGCGGTGGGCGAGCCCGACGTGCCGACCGCGCCGCACATCATCGAGGCGGCCCGGGCGGCGTGGGCGGCCGACGACACCCGCTACGGGCCCAACGGCGGAGTCCCCGAGCTCCGGCGCGCCATCGTGGAGAAGCTGGCGCGCGACAACGGCATCGAGGCGGACGTCGAGCAGGTCTGGGTGACCGTCGGCGCCACGCAGGCGCTGCACCAGGCGATGACGCTCCTGCTCGGGCCCGGCGACGAGGTGCTCATCCCCGACCCGGGCTACACCGTCTTCACGACCAACGCGCGGACCATCGGCGCTGTGCCCGTGCCGTACACGCTGCGCGCCGAGAACGCCTTCCTCCCCGATCCCGAGGAGGTCGAGCGCCTGATCACGGACCGGACCCGCGTCCTGATCGTCAACAGCCCGTCCAACCCGCTCGGCGTGGTGTTCCCGAGGGAGGTCCTCGAGCGCCTGCTCGACATCGCCCGGCGCCACGACCTGTGGGTGCTCAGCGACGAGGTCTACGAGTACTTCACCTACGGGCGCCCGCACGTGAGCCTCGCGGCGATCGCGCAGGAGCGCGGGGACGACGCCGACCGCGTCCTCAGCGTCTTCTCCTTCTCGAAGACCTACGCGATGACCGGCGTCCGCGTCGGCTACCTCGTGACGCCTCCCGGCTTCACGTCGATCATGGTCACGGTGCAGGAGGCGGCGATCAGCTGCGTCGCCACTCCGGACCAGCGCGCCGCCCTCGCCGCTCTGACCGGGCCGCAGGACGCGGTGGCCGCCGCCTCCGACCACTACCTCGCCAACCTGCGGCTCGCGACGGGCGTGCTCGACGAGCGGGGGATCGCCTACCGCGAGCCCGAGGGCGCGTTCTACCTGTGGATCGACATGGCGCACGCGACCGGCGGGGACGTCGCCTCGTGGGTCGAGTCCTTCCTCCTCGAGACCCTCGTCGCCGTCGCGCCCGGCAGCGCCTTCGGCCGCACCGGCGAGGGCTGGATCCGCGTCTGCCTCGCCGCGGATCCCGCCGCGCTCGAGCACGGGCTGCGCGCCCTCCCGGCCCCGGTGCGCGGATGAGCGCCGCCGAGGTGCTGGTCCGGCGCGTCCGGGCCCAGGAGTACGACGAGGTCTCGCGCCTGCGGCTCGCCGCCTACGCCCACGACTACGAGCTGGGGGAGGAGTACGCCGCCGACGTCGCCGCGGTCGCCCGGCACGACGTCGAGGGGGAGGTCTGGGTCGCCGTCGAGGGCGACGGGCGCATCCTCGCCACGGTCACCACTGCGCGCCCGGGCGCGAACCTCTACGAGCTCGGCCGCCCCGGCGAGCTGGACTGGCGGCTGCTCGCCGTCGCCCCGGAGGCACGTGGGCGGGGTCTCGGGCGGCTGCTCACGGAGTTCGTCGTGATGCTCGCCGCCGAGCGGGGCCTCCAGCGGGTCGTGATGAACAGCGGCACGCTGATGACCACCGCGCACGCCCTCTACGAGAGCATGGGCTTCGTCCGCCTCGGCGAGCGGGAGAACCCGCCCGGCGTCGAGCCCACCCGCACCTACGGACTCGATCTGTAGCCGCCGGTCCCGGCCTCCGCCGCCGGGCATGGGACACTGGTCCCACGATGTCTCCACGTGCACACTCCGGGCTCGAGCCCGCCGCGACCGATCCGGCGTCCATCCGCAACTTCTGCATCATCGCCCACATCGACCACGGCAAGTCCACCCTCGCCGACCGGATGCTCGGCATCACGGGTGTCGTCGAGGACCGGGCGATGCGCGCGCAGTACCTCGACCGCATGGACATCGAGCGCGAGCGCGGCATCACGATCAAGTCGCAGGCCGTGCGGATGCCGTGGGAGCGCGACGGGCGCACGTTCGCCCTGAACATGATCGACACTCCGGGGCACGTCGACTTCTCCTACGAGGTCAGTCGCTCGCTGGCGGCCTGCGAGGGCGCGATCCTCCTGGTCGACGCGGCGCAGGGCATCGAGGCCCAGACGCTCGCGAACCTCTACCTCGCGCTCGAGAACGACCTCACGATCATCCCGGTCCTGAACAAGATCGACCTGCCGGCCGCGGATCCCGAGAAGTACGCGAAGGAGCTCGCGAGCCTGATCGGCGGCGACCCGGACGACGTCCTCCGCGTCTCCGGCAAGACCGGCATGGGCGTCGAGGCGCTGCTCGACCGCGTCACCGAGCTCATCCCGCCGCCCGTCGGCGATCCCTCCGCCCCTGCGCGCGCCATGATCTTCGACTCCGTGTACGACGCCTACCGCGGGGTCGTCACCTACGTCCGGATGATCGACGGCAAGCTCTCGCCGCGCGAGAAGATCCAGATGATGTCGACCCGCGCCACGCACGAGATCCTCGAGATCGGCGTGTCGAGCCCCGAGCCCGTCGCGACGCAGGGTCTCGCGGTCGGCGAGGTGGGCTACCTGATCACCGGTGTGAAGGACGTGCGCCAGTCGAAGGTCGGCGACACCGTCACCACGGCGTCCAAGCCCGCGACGCAGGCGCTGCCCGGCTACACCGAGCCGCTCCCGATGGTCTTCTCGGGCCTGTACCCGATCGACGGCAGCGACTACCCGGACCTGCGCGAGGCCCTCGACAAGCTCAAGCTCTCGGACGCGGCGCTCGTCTACGAGCCCGAGACGTCGGTGGCGCTCGGCTTCGGCTTCCGCTGCGGCTTCCTCGGCCTCCTGCACCTCGAGATCATCACCGAGCGCCTGCAGCGCGAGTTCGGTCTCGACCTCATCACGACGGCGCCCTCGGTCATCTACGAGGTCTCGACGGAGGACAAGAAGACCGTCACCGTCACGAACCCGAGCGAGTTCCCCGTCGGGAAGATCGCCGCCGTCACGGAGCCGATCGTCAAGGCCGCGATCCTCGCGCCGAAGGACTACGTCGGCACGATCATGGAGCTCTGCCAGAGCCGCCGCGGGACCCTGATCGGCATGGAGTACCTGGGCGAGGACCGGGTCGAGATCCGCTACCACATGCCCCTCGGCGAGATCGTCTTCGACTTCTTCGACAACCTCAAGTCCAAGACCGCCGGCTACGCCTCGCTCGACTACGAGCCCGCCGGCTCGCAGGAGGCCGACCTCGTGAAGGTCGACATCCTGCTGCAGGGCGAGCAGGTCGACGCGTTCAGCGCGATCGTGCACCGGGAGAAGGCCTACGCCTACGGCGTGCTGATGACGGGGCGCCTGCGCAAGCTGATCCCGCGTCAGCAGTTCGAGGTGCCGATCCAGGCCGCCATCGGCGCCCGGATCATCGCCCGCGAGTCGATCAGCGCGATGCGCAAGGACGTCCTCGCCAAGTGCTACGGCGGCGACATCACCCGCAAGCGCAAGCTCCTCGAGAAGCAGAAGGAGGGCAAGAAGCGGATGAAGATGGTCGGCCGCGTCGAGGTCCCCCAGGAGGCGTTCATCGCCGCGCTCTCGGGTGACGTCGAGACCAAGGACAAGAAGTAGCGCGAGCCCCGTCGCCGGCGCCCGTCCCCCCTCCCGGACGGGTGACGCACCCCCCGTCCGGGACATCGTGTCCGCGGGGATTGCGGCGCCTCGCAGCGGACCGATAGCTTTCGGACGCCAGGACGCGGCCGTGGATCGAGACCGATCCGCACGGGGGGCTGCAGCGTCGACGACCGGTCCTCCACCATGACGAAGGGTGGTAGTCCGTGGTGCCTACGAGCACGAGGAAGCGCTGGATCAGGACGGGGGCGGCGCTCGCGAGCATCGCGGCCGTCGCAGCGGGATCGCTGGTGGCGGCGGGACCGGCCTCGGCAGCGAACAAGGTGATCCCGGTCGCGCCCGCGCCCTACTTCTGGTCGGACAGCGCCCGGTTCGGCACCGACGTGCCGCTTCCGGTGGCCGCAGACGCGACCACGCTGACCGTCGAGCTGCCCGACTCCACCGCTCCCGACACCTTCACCGAGTGGTCGCACCCCGGCTACCGGGTCGTGACGTGGCAGCTGGGGAGCACCGCGACGGACCTCGAGAGCGGCGAATCCGTCGTCGACACCGCCACCAACTCGATCCAGATCCCGATCGGACGCGCCGCCGGCTCCTTCGGCGGCACCTCGCTCTCGCTCCTCCTGAACGGCGCCGAGGACGAGGCGGACGACGCGTACGCTCCGGCCGGCGTCGACCGGACCGGCTTCGTCCTCGCCCTCTCCGCCGACCTCCAGGTGACTGCTGCGAGCGGGTCCGCGGAGGCCGACCTCGACCTGTCGACGTCCACCTCCTCCGAGCGCGCCGGCGGCGAATTCTGGGCCGGCGGCGGCACTGTCACCGAGGCCGGCGCGGGCGACGTCATCGTCCTCGACTCCGGTGTCCCCGGCTTCTTCGACCTCGCGGGCCTCAGCGCCACGGTCGGAACGGAGGACGGTGGCCGCCTGAAGGCCGCCCCCACGGTCGTCGAGGGCGGACGGGGCATCGCGATCCGCCCGACCCAGGAGTTCTTCGACCGCTACCTCACCTTCAGCGACACGACGCCGCTCGGCGCCCCGTCGGTCGAGGTGAAGGGACTCAGCCGCGGCGGGGAGCAGCCTTCCGGCACCGGTGTCATCGTGCGCGCGCCGCTGCGCGTCGTCCCGTCGACCACCACCCCGACGCCGACGCCGGGCACCGGCCCGGAGGTCGTCCGCCTCGCGGGCACCGACCGCCAGGGCACCGCCGTCGAGATCTCGAAGGCGACTTTCGACACCCCCGGCGTCCCCGTCGTCTACATCGCCACCGGCGCGAACTTCCCCGACGCGCTCAGCGCCGGTCCCGCCGCCGCGAAGCAGGGCGGCCCGCTCCTCCTGGTCGACCGCGACTCGGTGAGCCAGGTCGTGCGCGACGAGCTCACCCGTCTCAAGCCCCAGCGGATCGTCGTCGTCGGCTCCGACCTCAGCGTCAGCGACGCCCTCGCCACCGACCTCGGCCAGTACGCGAACGGGAGGGTCTTCCGCCTCGGAGGCACCGACCGCTACGACACGTCGCGGAAGATCATCGAGAGCGCCTTCGGCACCTCGCCGAAGGGGGCCTGGCTCGCGACCGGCGAGAAGTTCCCCGACGCGCTCAGCGCCACCGCCGCCGCGGGCAAGAACTCCGCCCCCGTCGTCCTCGTGAACGGCGGCCTCCCGGCGGCCGACCCGACCACTGTCGGGATCCTGACGCGGCTCCGGCCTCCGGTGCTCACCATCGCGGGATCCGAGCTGTCGGTCAGCGCCGGCATCCAGAACTCCCTCACGGTGCCGGCCGGACCGCTCGTCACCCGCATCGGCGGGGTCGACCGCTACGACACCTCGGAGCAGCTCAACCGGGCGGCCTTCCCCCGCGGGTCGAAGACCGTGTTCCTGGCCACCGGGGAGAACTTCCCCGACGCCCTGGCCGGAGCCGCGGCCGCCGGGCGCACGGGGAGCCCCCTCTTCGCCGTGCCCCCGACCTGCGTGCCGGTCAAGGTGCTGCAGGACATCAAGGCCGGCGGAGCGACGCGCGTCGTCCTCCTCGGCGGCACCGGCACCCTGTCGCCGGCCGTCCAGAAGCTGACTCCCTGCAGCTGACCCGACCCGCACCACGACGAGGGCCCTCCTCCCGCTCCGGCGGGGGAGGGCCCTCCGTCGTTCCCGGCTCGGGACGCCGACGGTCGGATACGCTGGGTCGGATGGACAGCACCACCCGGCACGCGGACTCGACGCGCGCCGCGCTCGAGGAGTCCGGGAAGAAGGTCGGGACGTGAGCATCCGCCGCTCCAACTTCGAGGGCCAGCCGCAGGTCACCTATGCGGCCGTCGGCGGCACTCTGGCACCCGACCTGCTCGAGTACCCGCCGGACGGCTTCACGGCCGAGCGCTTCGAGGCCCGTCTCGGCTCGGGCGACGAGCGCTTCGCCATCACCACCGCCTCCCTGATGACCTGGGGCGTGCAGCGCGGCAGCGGCATCGAGGTGACCGACATCACCAGCGGGAGCGGCGTGCAGTACACCGGCGTCAACTTCGACGCCTCCGGCACCCCGATCGACCTCGTCAGCCGGCCGACGGAGGAGCACTTCGCTCCCGACGGCACCCCCTACATCACCGCCGGCGTGACCGCCGTGCTCCGCGTGACCCTGCTCGGCCGCGTCTTCGACGCCCCGGTCCGCGTGGTCTACGTCGTCGACGAGCCCGACCAGGTCGGCTTCGCCTACGGCACCCTCGAGGGCCACCCCGAGAGCGGCGAGGAGTCCTTCGTCGTCGAGAAGCGCGCGGACGACTCGGTCTGGCTCGTCATCCGGGTCTTCTCGCGACCCTCCACCCGTCTCTACCGCCTGGGCGCGCCGGTGTTGCGCGCCGTGCAGAAGCGCCAGGTCGCCAAGTACCTGCGCGCGCTGCTGCCGGCGCGCGTCAGCTGACGTGGGGAGCGCCCTCCCGATCGCCGATCCTGCTCCGCTCGACGGCGGACTGCCCGCGTCCGTCGTCGACGGCGTGGAGCAGCGGGACCTCGGCCTCTACGTGCACGTGCCGTTCTGCCGGGTCCGCTGCGGGTACTGCGACTTCAACACCTACACGGCGACCGAGCTCCGCGGGGCGAAGCAGCAGGACTACGCCGACGAGGCGATCACCGAGATGGCTCTCGGCGCCGACGTGCTCGAGCGCGCGGGCCTGCCCCGGCGCCCCGCCCGCACGGTCTTCTTCGGCGGCGGGACGCCCACCCTCCTGCCCGCCGGCGACCTGGTGCGGATGCTGGGCGGCCTCCGCACTCACTTCGGGGTCGCGCCTGACGCCGAGATCACCACCGAGGCGAACCCGGACTCCGTCGACGCCGCCTACCTCCGCGCGCTGGCCGAGGCGGGCTTCACCCGCGTCAGCTTCGGGATGCAGTCGGCCGTGCCGCACGTCCTCGCCACGCTCGAGCGCACCCACGACCCGGAGCGGGTCCCGCTCGTGGTCGAGTGGGCGCGGGAGGCCGGCCTGCAGGTCAGCCTCGACCTCATCTACGGCACGCCGGGGGAGTCCCTCGCGGACTGGGAGCGGTCGCTCGACTCCGCGCTCGCCAACCGGCCGGACCACCTCTCGGCCTACGCCCTGATCGTGGAGGACGGCACGAAGCTCGCCCGGCAGATCCGCCGCGGCGAGGTCGCGACCCCGGACGACGACCTCACCGCCGACATGTACGAGCTCGCCGACGCGCGCCTGACCGCTGCCGGGTACTCCTGGTACGAGGTCAGCAACTGGGCGCGCGACGACGCCCACCGCTCCCGGCACAACCTCTCGTACTGGCTCGGCCACGACTGGTGGGGCGTCGGTCCCGGCGCGCACAGCCATGTCGGAGGCGTGCGCTGGTGGAACGTGAAGCACCCGGCGGCCTACGCCGACCGGCTGAGCACCGGGGCCTCGCCCGCTGCCGGGCGGGAGACGCTCGACGCGGGTACGCGGCGTGTGGAGGACGTGCTGCTGCGCTCGCGCCTGGCGGACGGGCTGCCCATCGACGCGATCGACGCCGCTCGGCGCAGCGAGGTGGCGGGGCTCATCGCCGACGGCCTCGTCGACGGCCGGGCGGCGCTCGGCGGCCGGATCGTGCTGACCCTGCGCGGCCGTCTGCTGGCCGACGCGGTCGTGCGCCGCCTCACCGACGGCTGAGGCCGGATCCCGAGGCGGCCGATGCCCGGCCGCCTCGGTGCCGCGGCTACTTGAAGAACGGGATGCTGAGCGGGTACGTGTAGTACTCGCCCGCGCTGGCGCGCACCGAGGCGATGATCGCGAAGACGATCACCAGGATCGGCACGACCAGGAACACGATGAAGCCGACGAGGACGAAGGACAGGATCGTCCCGGCGACGTAGGCGATCAGCGTCGTCAGGTGGAAGTTGAGGGCCGTCTTGGCGTGCGCCTCGAGGAACGGTCCGCGCCCCTTGAAGACCAGGAAGACGATCAGCGAGGGCAGGAAGCTGAAGAAGATGCCGGTCACGTGCGTGACGATCGCCCAGGTCTTCTCGTCCGCCGGGTTCAACGGCGGAGCCGGGGTCCCGTAGACGGGGGGCGGGGGAGGGGTGGCCGACATGATGGTCTCCGTTCCGGCGGCGGCGACGGGCGTCCCCCGTGCGCTCGGCGTCCATCGTGGCATGCGGCGGTTCCCTCCGCACCGGGCCGCGCGGGACCTCCTCCTCGGGGATGACGGGGCTCCTCCCCGCGGCCCTGCAGGAGTGCACCCCGGCCGATCCCGGCGCAACCCCGCCGGGCGGTCCGCCTCCCGGTTATGATTGGCACTCAGAGTTGCGGAGTGCCAGGCTCCGCGCGGCGTCAGCGCCGCAGACGGTCGTGCCCGCGGGCACTCGGAGTCCGGCGGGAGGTCGGTCGTATGGTCACGGAGCGCGGTCTCCAGGTCCTGCGCGTGATCGTGCAGGACTACGTGGCGAACCGGGAGCCGGTGGGCTCCAAGTCGATCGTCGAGCGCCACGCGTTCGGCGTCTCGGCCGCCACCATCCGCAACGAGATGGCCCAGCTGGAGGAGGAGGAGCTGATCGCGGCTCCGCACACCTCGTCCGGCCGCGTGCCGACCGACAAGGGCTACCGCCTCTTCGTCGACCAGCTCGCCGACCTGCGCCCGCTCACCTCCGCGCAGCGCCAGGCGATCGAGACGTTCCTCGGGCAGAGCCCGGACCTCGACGAGGTGCTGGTCAAGACCGTCCGCCTGCTCTCGCAGCTCACCAACAGCGTCGCGCTCGTGCAGTACCCGTCGTTCGGAGCCGCGCGGCTGCGCCACGTGGAGCTCGTCGCCCTCGCTCCCCGCCGCCTCCTGTCGGTGCTGATCACCGACACCGGCAGGGTCGACCAGCGCGTGCTCGAGACCCCGGAGGACGTGGACGACGCGCTCCTCGGCGAGATCCGCGCGAAGCTGAACACGGCCGTGCTGGGCCTCGGGCTTCAGCAGGCGGCCGAGACGCTCGGCTCCGTCGCGGAGCGCTTCAGCCCCGAGCGGCGCCACGTGCTGACGCCGATCGTGCAGACCCTGCTCGAGCAGGTCGGCGCCAACCGGCAGGACCGCCTGGTCATGGCCGGTGCCGCCAACCTCGTCCGCACCGAGGAGGACTTCTCGGGCAGCATCTACCCCGTGCTCGAGGCGATCGAGGAGCAGGTGGAGCTGCTGCGCCTCTTCGCCGAGATGACCCCGGACCCCCGGGGCATCTCGGTGCGCATCGGCCGCGAGAACGCGCCGTTCGGGCTGCAGGAGACCTCGGTGCTCACGAGCGGGTACAACACCGCGGGCGGCCAGGTCTCGCGCCTGGGCGTGCTCGGCCCGATCCGGATGGACTACTCCGGCAACATCACCGCGGTGCGCGCCGTCGCCCGCTACCTCTCCCGCCTCCTCGGCGAGGAGTAGGCCCGACCTCCCGGCCCCCGCCGGATCCCCCCGGTGCGCCGTGCCCGGCCCACCGACCCACGAACGAAGGACGAAGCCACCTGTGGCCGATCACTACGAAGTGCTGGGCGTCGACCGCGACGCCTCCGCCGACGAGATCAAGAAGGCGTACCGCCGACTCGCCCGCGAGCTGCACCCCGACGTCAACCCGAGCGCGGACGCCTCCGAGCGCTTCAAGCTCGTCACGCACGCCTACGACGTCCTGAGCGACGCCCAGCAGCGGGCGCAGTACGACCGCGGGCCCCAGGAGGGCTTCGGCGGCGGCGGCCAGGGCTTCGGCGGGTTCGGCGACATCTTCGAGACCTTCTTCGGGCAGGGCGCGCAGGGCTCGTCCCGCGGGCCGCGCTCCCGCCGCGAGCGCGGCCAGGACGCCCTGCTGCGCGTGGAGGTCTCGCTCGACGAGGTCATCTTCGGCACCCACCGCGACCTCGAGGTCGACACGGCGGTGCTCTGCGAGACGTGCCAGGGCTCGTGCTGCCAGCCCGGCACCTCGCCGGTGACCTGCGACATCTGCCACGGCTCCGGCCAGATCCAGCGCACGGTCCGCTCGCTCCTGGGCAACGTGATGACGGCGAGCCCCTGCGGCACCTGCCGCGGCTACGGCACCGTCATCGCGACCCCCTGCTCCACCTGCCAGGGCCAGGGACGCGTCCGCGCCCGCCGCACCATCCCCGTCGACGTCCCCGCGGGAGTCGACACGGGCCTGCGCCTGCAGATGCCCGGCAGCGGCGAGGTCGGCCCGGCCGGCGGCCCCAACGGCGACCTGTACCTCGAGATCAAGGTCAAGCACCACGACGTCTTCAGCCGCAACGGCGACGACCTGCTCTGCACCCTCGAGGTGCAGATGACGGACGCGATCCTCGGCTCCACGGCGTCGCTCAAGGCGCTCGACGGCGACATCGAGATCGAGATCAAGCCGGGCACGCAGAGCACCGAGATCGTCACGATCAAGGGACGCGGAGTCACGCGCCTGCGGGGCAGCGGACGCGGCGACCTCCGCATCGGCATCCAGGTCGTCACCCCGACGAAGCTGGGCCACCGCGAGCGGGAGCTGGTCCAGGAGCTCGCGAAGCACTACAAGCCGCAGAAGCCCGCGCTGACCCACTTCCAGCAGGGCCTCTTCTCGAAGCTCCGCGACCGCTTCCTGGGCTGAGCCCGTGGCGCACCACTACATCGATGAGTCGCTGAACTCCGAGGGCTTCGTCGTCGGGGGCCGGCTCGCGCTCACCGGCGCGGAGGCACGGCACGCCGCGACCGTCAGCCGGATCCGCGCGGGCGAGAGCGTCCGGGTCGGTGACGGGCGCGGACTCGTCGCGACCGCGGTCGTCGAGAGCGCGGAGCCGACGCGAGTGGTGCTCGTCGTGGAGTCGGTGCAGGAGTCCCCGGTACCGTCCCCGCGCCTGGTCCTCGTGCAGGCCCTCGCGAAGGGCGACCGGGACGAGCTCGCCGTGCAGGCGGCGACCGAGCTCGGGGTGGACGAGGTCGTCCCGTGGCAGGCCGCGCGGTCGATCTCGCGGTGGTCCGGCCCGAAGGAGGAGAAGGGGCGCGAGCGCTGGCGCGCCATCGTGCGCGAGGCGAGCAAGCAGTCGCTGCGCCCCCGAGTGCCCGAGGTCGCGCCGCTCGAGCAGGTGCGCGGTCTCGTCGCGCGCGCCGCGACGTCCCGCGTGCTGGTCCTCGAGCCCTCGGCGCAGGCGCGGCTCTCCCAGGTGGTCCCGGACGGACGCGACCTGGTGCTCGTCGTCGGGCCCGAGGGCGGCATCGCTCCGGAGGAGCTGCGGCTGCTCGCGGAGGCGGGCGCCGAGGCCGTCGCGCTCGGCGACTCCGTCCTGCGCACCTCGACCGCAGGTCCCGCTGCCATCGCCGTCCTCTCGGCCCGCCTGGGCCGCTGGTGACGCTCCTCCACAGCCTCCTCGGCGCGCCGGAGCAGGGTGCCGTGGGCGAACGCGGCACCCGTCGCGCACGGGCCCCGTTTAAGATGGGTGCATGAGCGAACCCACCGTCTTCACGCGCATCGTCCAGGGCGAGATCCCGGCCGATGTGGTGTTCGAGAACGAGCGCATCCTCGCGATCACCGACATCGAGCCGAAGGCGCCCGTCCACCTCCTCGTCTTCCCGAAGACCCAGGAGCACGCCACGGTCGCCGCCCTCGCCGCCGCCGATCCCGCCCTGCTCGCCGAGATGGTGCAGGTCGCCCAGTCGCTCGCCGACGCCCACAGCAACGGTCAGTTCCGCCTCGTCTTCAACTCCGGCGAAGAGGCGGGCCAGACCGTGTTCCACGTGCACGCCCACGTCCTGGGCGGCCACCAGACGGAAGGCTCCCTTGCCACCGGTTGAGAACACGGGCGCGAGCCCCGACGAGCGTCCCGCCCCCGGCGCGGACGCGTCCGAGACGACGCGGCGCGTCGTCGCCGTCGACGGAGTCGCGATGGTGCGCCTCCTCGGACCCCAGGACCGCCTCATCCGAGCGGTCGAAGGACGATTCCCCGATGTCCGGGTGCACGTGCGCGGCAACGAGGTGACGCTCGACGGCGAGCGCGAGCCCGTCGCCGCGGCGACGCGCCTGGTGGAAGAACTGGTGCGCATGACCGCGAGCGGGCACGATCTCGACCCGGAGGGCGTGCGCGAGTCCGCCCGCATCCTGCAGAACGGCGGGCCGGTGAGCCCGGCCGAGGCGTTCGGCCAGGCCATCCTCACGGCACGCGGACGGAGCGTGAGGCCCAAGACGCTCGGGCAGCGCGAGTACGTCGACGCGGTCGATCAGAACACCATCGTCTTCGGCATCGGCCCGGCCGGAACCGGCAAGACCTACCTGGCGATGGCGAAGGCCGTGCAGTCGCTGCAGCGCAAGGAGGTCGAGCGGATCATCCTGACCCGCCCGGCGGTCGAGGCGGGGGAGCGGCTGGGCTACCTGCCCGGCTCGCTCACCGACAAGATCGACCCGTACCTGCGCCCGCTCTACGACGCGCTGAACGAGATGATGGACCCCGAGATCGTCCCGAAGCTGCTCGCGGCCGGCACGATCGAGGTCGCACCGCTCGCCTACATGCGCGGGCGCACGCTCAACAACTCGTTCGTCGTGCTCGACGAGGCGCAGAACACGACGCCCGAGCAGATGAAGATGTTCCTCACCCGCCTCGGCTTCGGCTCCAAGATGGTCGTCACCGGCGACATCACCCAGGTCGACCTGCCGACCGGCGCGAGCGGACTCCGCCTCGTGACGCGTGTGCTCGACGGCATCGACGACATCCACTTCTCGCGCCTGACCAGCGAGGACGTGGTGCGCCACAGCCTGGTCGGCCGCATCGTGGACGCGTACACCGAGTACGACCAGCAGAAGCAGGCGCAGCACTTCGAGCGCGAGCAGGCCCGGGAGTTCGCGAACCGCGCCGAGCGCCGCGGCCAGGCCGCCCGCCCGCCCGGCGACCGCCAGCAGGAGCGCGAGCCAGAGCTGCGGGACCTCGACGACCAGCACCGTGGTGACGAACACCGCGGCCGTCGTCTCGGCCGCGATCCGCGAGAA
>NZ_PSUC01000054.1:0-22156 GCF_002931635.1 Rathayibacter sp. AY2B7
GGGTGCTCGGCGAAGCGGCGCGTCATCTCCTGGATGAACCAGGCCTGGCGGCCCACCATCCAGACGTCCTGGTACAGGTCGCGCCCGTTGCGCCAGGCCTGGTTCATCCAGGAGATGACGCGCCGCTTCGCCGAGCACCCCGCGGTCGCCGGCTGGCTGATCTCGAACGAGATGCCCCTCTACGGCGGCGGCGGCGGGCTGATGAGCCCCGCCGAGCAGGTCGACCAGGGCGCCGTCCGGACCTGGGCGGAGCTGATGGTCGCCGCCGTGCGCGCCGCCGGCGGGCACCAGCCCGTCTCCCTGGGCGACGGCGCGTGGGGCGCCGAGGTCATGGGCCAGGACAACGGCTTCCGGCTGAGCTGGTCGGCGCCGCTGTCCGACTGGCTGGGCCCGCACTCGTACCACATGAGTGACGACCCGGTCCGGCAGAACCTCATCCCCGCCGTCAACGCCGAGCTGTGCGCGCCGTTCGGCAAGCCCGTGCTGCTGGAGGAGTTCGGCGTGACCACCGAGTTCTCGGCCGACGCGAACGCGGCCGACTACTACCGCCAGGTGCTCCACTCCACGCTCGCCGCGGGCGCCACCGGCTGGCTCGGCTGGAACAACACCGACTTCGACCTCGACGACCAGGCCCCCTACACGCACCGCCCCTTCGAGCTGCACTTCGGGCTGACCACGGTCGACGGCACTCCCAAGCCCGCGTTCGGCGAGCTCGCCTCCTTCGCCGCGACCGTGCGCGAGCACGGACTGGACCACTGCCGCCGCGCCGACTCCCGGACCGGCCTGGTCGTCAGCGCCTACCTCGACGGCGGCTACCCGTTCTGGGGGCCGGAGGAGGCGCCCGCGATGCGCGACGCGATCATCGAGGGGTACATCGCGGCGCGGCTCGCCGACCTCGCGCCGGCGATCGTCCGCGACGCCGCCGACCTCCCCGCGCTGCCGCTGCTGCTCGTGCCCTCGGCGAAGGCGATCACCACGCCCGGAGCCCGCGCGCTCGAGGCGGCGGCCCGCGCCGGCTCCACCGTGTGGGTCACCTTCTGCTCCGGGGACACCCTGAACCAGCGCGGCTGGTGGTGGCCGGGGGTCGACGCGACCTTCGGCGTCCGCCACGCGGCGCGCTACGGGCTCGCCGAGCCGGTCGCCGGAGACTCCGTCTCCTTCACGTTCGAGCGGGACTTCGGCTCGATCCGGGCCGGGGAGGAGCTCGTCCTCCCGGTCGGCGGCTCGAGCGTCGCCCGGGCCCGGCTCCCGATCACGGCCGACGACGACCGCGTCGTCGCCCGCGACGGCGAGGGCCGCCCGGCGATCGTCCTCCGGGAGGTCGGCGAGGGGAGGCTGGTGCTCTGCACCTATCCGCTCGAGCTGTTCGCGGCGCGCACCCCCTTCGTCGACCGCGGCGACCTCGTCCGCCTCTACGACGCGCTCGCCGAGATCGCCGACGCCCGCGGGGAGGCCGCCGTCTCCGCCCCCGACGTCTACGCCGACCTGCTCCTGCGCGAGGACGGCGTCCGGTTCGCCGTCGTCGTCAGCGAATCGGAGGAGGAGCGCGACGTGGTCGTGCGCGTCGGCGCCGACCGCCGGCCCCTCCTCCTCCGCCCCTTCGGCGCCGCGATCCTCCCCTTCGGACCGCTCCCCGCCTCCTGAGCACCGTCTCCGCACTCCCCGCACCGCCCTCGATGATGAGAAAGGCACCTCCCGCCATGACCCCCCACCAGCCGCGCCGCCGCCCCGCCCGCCGCGCGATCCTCGCCGTGATCGCCGTCACCGGCCTCGCCCTCGGCACCACCGCCTGCTCGACGAACGGCGGCACCGGCTCGAGTGCCGCCGACGCCGACAGCATCTCCACCCTCAGCCTCTACACGGCCGACAGCCCGAGCGGGCGGTGGCTCGCGTCGATGGCTGAGAAGTTCGAGGCCGAGTCCGGCATCGCGGTGACGAACGAGTTCGTCGTCCAGACCGACCTGCCGACCACCTACGGCAAGAGCGTCGTCGCCGGCACCGAGCAGGACCTGGTCATGACGAACCTGGTCGGCGACCCCACCACCTGGCTGCAGAACGGCGCCACGGTCGACGTCACCTCGTACATCGACGACTGGGGCCTCGGCGACGTCTTCTCGGACAGCGCCCTCGGCTCCTGGACGAACAAGGACGGCCAGGTGCAGGCCTTCCCGCTCGAGGGCTACAACTGGCCCATGTGGTACAACATGGACCTCTTCGAGAAGGCCGGGATCGACAGCCCGCCCACCACCTGGGACGAGCTGATCGCCGACTCGAAGGCCCTCCGCGCCAGCGGCGTCCAGCCGTTCGTGGTCGGTGCCGCCGACTACCCGGCACCCGCCGTCGTGACGCTGGTGGCCCTCTCGCTCCTCAGCGAGGAGGACGTGACCGCGCTCTACGAGAGCGGCGACTGGTCCGGAGAAGCGGGTCAGAAGATCGTGAACGGGCTCATCGAGCTGCGCGACGCGGGCGTCTTCGCCGACGACTCCGCCGGGCTGAAGTACCCCGACCAGACCGCGTCCTTCGGCGCGGGCCAGGCGGCGATGCTCTTCGACGGGAGCTGGGGCTACAGCAACGCGCAGAGCTCGTTCCCCGACGCCGACATCAGGCTCGGCGGGTTCCCGCTCGCCGACGGCAGCCCGATCTCGAAGCCCGTCAGCTTCGCCGGGCAGTCGACCGGTGTCTGGGTCAGCCCCAACGGCCAGAAGAAGATCGACGCCGTCCAGAAGTACATCTCCTTTCTCTACCACCCGGAGAACCTCGCGCAGTTCGTGGACATCGGCTTCGTCTCCCCGGCCCGCGACGGCTACCTGACCCTGGACGAGTCGGCCCTGCCGCCGCTCAACGTGGCCTCGCAGAAGGAGCTGCCCTCGACCACCACCGTCTACCAGCCGACCTACAACCTGCTCTCCCCGACCGTCACCTCCGCCTTCTTCCGCGCGAGCACGCAGGCCTTCGTGGCCGGCACCAGCGCCGAGCAGCTCACGCAGACCCTGGAGCAGGCGTGGCAGGCGCAGTAGCGGTCGCCGCCGTGCCGCGGGTGCGCAGCCCGCGGCGCGGCGGCCTCGGCCAGGTGCTCGAGGTCTCGCCGGCGCTGGCCTGGTACGGCGCGTTCATGGTGGTCCCGCTGGTCGCGATGATCGTGCTCAGCTTCTTCACCTGGAACAGCCTGGTCGCCACTCCGGTGTACAGCGGCTTCTCGAACTACGCCGGCCTCTTCCAGGACAGCATCCTGCGGGTCGCCGTGGTCAACACCGTCCTCTACGTCGGCGTCGGGCTCCTGCTGATCATCCCGCTCGGGTTCCTCCTCGGGTTCTTCCTCAGCCGCCGACCGCCGGGTCACGCGATCCTCTCCATCGTCTTCTTCACGCCGTGGATCGTCTCTGCGTCGGCCCGGGCGATGATGTTCACCGGCCTCTACCAGCCCCGAGGGGCGATCAACAGCGTCCTCTCCGCGGTCGGCCTGGGCGATCTCCAGCGGCTCTGGCTGGCCGATCCGTCCACCGCGCTCTGGGCCGTGATCGGCACGGAGGCGTGGGCCGGCATCGGCGCGACCGCCGTGATCTTCTCGGCCGCCCTCGGACGGATCCCCGACGAGGTCTACGAGGCGGCCCGCCTCGACGGGGCCGGCGTCGGTCGCGAGATCCTCTCGATCGCGCTGCCGATGTCGAAGGACTTCGTCGGCCTGATGACGATGCTGCAGTTCCTGTGGCTCTTCCTCGGCTCCGCGGGCACCGTGCTGCTCCTCACCAACGGCGGACCGGGCTCGAGCACGATGACCCTCGCCTTCTACCTCTACGACCAGGCCTTCGTCTCCGGCCGGATCGGCTACAGCCAGGCGATCGGCGTCGTGGGCCTGCTGGTCGGCCTCCTCGGGATGGGCATCATCCGCTTCGCCTTCCGCACCAAGGAGTGACCCCGTGCGCACCTCACGCCTCCGCAGCGCTCTCGGCTGGACCGCCGCCTACCTCCCGGTCCTCGTCTACGCCGCGCTCATCCTCGTCCCGCTCTACTACCTGCTGGTCAGCGCCTTCAAGACCACGAGCAGCATCGCGCTCGACCCGCTCGGGCTCCCCGGCGGCTTCTCGCTCGAGAAGTTCCTCGACGCGGACGCCGCCGTGCAGCTGTTCGCCGCCTCGGGGAACTCGCTCGCAGTGACGATCGGCGCGGTGCTGCTGACGATCCTCCTCGCCGCGCCGGCCGCCCACGGCATCGCCCGCCGCGCGACGCGGTTCTCGGCCGGAGCGCAGCTGGCGTTCGGGCTGGCGTTCCTCATCCCGCAGTTCGCCGTGCTCGTGCCGACGTACCTGCTGGCCGTCCGCACCGGGCTGATCGCCGTGCCGCTGGTGTTCCTGGTGCTGTTCTACGCCGCGATGAACGTGCCGCTCGCGGTGCTCCTGCTGATCCCCTTCTTCACCGCCGTCCCGAAGGAGATCGAGGAGTCGGCCGAGCTGGACGGAGCGGGGCTGGTGCAGCGGCTCCGGCACGTCCTGATGCCGATCGTCGCGCCGGGCCTCACGACGGTGGGGATCCTGTGCTTCCTGGCCGCGTGGAACGAGTACATCTTCGCCCAGGTGATCACCACGAACGCCTCCTACACGGTGCAGGTCGCTCTGCCGCTGCTGCGCAGCGAGGGCGCGTTCCAGGGGGCGGACGTCGACCTGGCACGCCTCGCGGCGGGCGTCCTGATCAGCGTGGTGCCGGTCTTCGTGCTCTACGCGATCCTCCGCGGCCGGCTGATCGACGCGTTCGCCGCGGGAGCGGTGAAGGGGTGACGCGCGCGGGACGGGCGAGGAGAATGCGGCGATGACGATGCGGGCGCGGATCCTGGCCGCGGTGCTGCGGCTGCCGGCCGCGACCGGGCGGGCGGAGGTCGCGCGCGGCGTCCGCCTCCCGATGCGCGACGGGGTCGAGCTGCTCGCGGACGTGTGGACGCCGGCGCCCGGCGGGGAGGCGTCGCGGGCCGCCGTGCTCGTGCGGACCCCGTACGACCGGCGCGGGCTCGACGCGATCGCCGAGCTCCTGGCGCGGAGGGGCCACCCGGTGGTGGTGCAGAACTGCCGCGGCACCTTCGGCTCGGGCGGCCGCTTCGTCCCCTTCCGCGACGAGGCGGCCGACGGCGCCGACACCCTCGGCATTCTGCGGGCGCGCAGCTGGGCGACGAGGCCCGTCGCCCTGATCGGCGCGAGCTACCTCGGGCACACCGCCCACGCCGTCGCCGCCGAGGCCGACGCCCTGGTGCTGGCGGTGACGGCCGCCGACTTCCGCTCCACGGTCATCCACCCCTCCGAGGTGTTCGCGCTCGAGACGGGGCTCATCTGGAGCGCCGGCCTGCTCACGCAGGAGCTGCCGCTGCTGCGCCGCACGCTCGCGCGCCTCGCGATCCGCCGGCGCATGCCGCGGGCGCTCCTGGCACGCACGGAGGACGCCGACCGCCTCCTCCTCGGTCACCACTACCCGCCGTACCAGGACTGGGTGGAGCACGACGCGCCCGGCGACCCGTGGTGGGAGCCCGTCGACCACCGGCCGGGTCTGGGCGCGCTCGCTCCCTCCGTGCTGATCGGGGGCTGGTACGACCCGTTCCTGCTCGGGCTGCTCGAGGACCACCGCGCGCTGGTGGCGGCCGACCGGCCGACGCGGCTCGTGATCGGGTCGTGGACGCACGGCTCGCCCGGCGTCCTCGCCGCGCTGCTCCGGGAGTCGATGCGCCTCCTCGGCCCGGAGGCGGCCCCGGCGTCGTCGCCGGTGACCGTGCACGACCGGGGCGCGAGGCGCTGGGCGGACCTCGCGAGCTGGCCGCCCGCCACCCGGCAGCGCGCCCTCGCCCTCGACGGCGGCGGCCGCCTGACCGCGCGGCCGACGGGGAGCACTCGAGTGCAGTGGCGCGTCGATCCGCTCGACCCTCCGCCTCCCGCCGGCGGCCGGACGCTCACCCCCGACTTCGCCGGCCGCCGCGGTCAGCGCACCCGCGAGCGGCGGGCCGACGTCGCCGTCTTCTCGACGCTCCCGCTCCGGCGAGCGGTCGTCCTCGCCGGAGCGCCCTCCGTGACCCTCCGCGTGCTCGCCGACGGTCCGGAGGAGTGGTCCGTGCGCCTCTGCGACGTCGACCGGCTCGGCGTCTCGCGCAACCTCTGCGACGGCTACCTGCGTCCGACCGGAGCCGGCGGGGAGCGGACGCTGAGCATCCCGCTGTCGCCCCTCGCGCACACGGTCCGGCGCGGCCACCGGCTTCGTCTTCAGATCACCGGTTCGGGTCATCCCGTCCATCCCGCGCTCGCCGCCGACAGCGGGAGCCGCACGGTGCTCTCCGGCCCCGGCGCGCGCAGCGAGCTGCTGCTCCCGGTCCTCGAGGGCGGCTGGGAGGCCGCGGACGCGGAAGCGCACCGCCTCCGGAGAGACGGTGCGCTTCTGCGACGGATCAGACCGCGACGAGCCAGGTGAGCTGCGAGTGCGGCTCGACGATCAGCGGGCCCAGCTCCCTGTTGAACTCGGCTCCGTAGTCGGCCGAGATGTGCGCCTGGAAGGCGTCCTCGTCGCGGTAGACCTCGTAGACGAAGAACCGGGCCGGATCGTCCTCCCGCCGGTAGGGCGTGAACTCGACATTGCCCGGCTCCCGGCGGACCAGGACGGCGAGGTCGGCGATCATGCCGGCGACCGTCTCCTCGTGACCGGGCTTCGCGGTGAACTCGGCGTAGAGGATGCGGGCGCTCATGCCGTCGCCGCCCCGGTCATGATCGCGACCGCGTCGGTCATCGAGTGCGACTGCGGGGTGATCGTCGCGGCCTTCTTGCCGAGGCGCTGGATGTGGATCCGGTCGGCCACGTCGAACACGTGCGGCATGTTGTGGCTGATCAGGATGACCGGGATGCCGCGGTCGCGCAGATTGCGCACGAGCTGCAGCACCTGGTTCGACTCGCGGACTCCGAGGGCGGCGGTCGGCTCGTCGAGGACGACGACCTTCGAGCCGAACGCGGCGGCGCGGGCGACGGCGACGGCCTGGCGCTGACCTCCGGAGAGGTTCTCGACCGGGACCGTGACGTCCTGGAGGGTCGAGATGCCCAGCTCGGTCAGCTCGGCGCGCGCCTCCTTGCGCATTCCGGCGGTGTCGAGCATCCGGAAGACGGAGCCGAGGATCCCCTTCTTGCGCTTCTCGCGGCCGAGGTAGAGGTTCGAGGCGACGTCGAGCGCCGGGGAGACGGCGAGGTTCTGGTAGACCGTCTCGATGCCGGCGCCGCGAGCGTCCTGTGGGCGCTTGAAGGTCACCGGCTGCCCGTCGAGGAGGATCTCGCCCTCGTCGGGGATCTCGGCGCCGGTGAGGCACTTGATCAGCGTCGACTTCCCAGCGCCGTTGTCGCCGATGATGGCGAGGACCTCGCCGGGGTAGAGCTCGAGGCTCACGCCGTCGAGCCCGACCACGCGGCCGAAGGTCTTGACGAGGCGCTTGGCCTGCAGGACGGGGGTGCGGGCGGCGGCGGGAGCGGTGCCCGCGGCGTCGATGAGGGTCACTTGCGAACCTTCCGGATCCACTGGTCGACCGAGACGGCGACGATGATGAGGACGCCGACAGCGAGCGTCTGGTAGAGGACGTCGAGCCCGGCGAGCGAGAGCCCGTTGCGGAAGACGCCGACGATGAGGGCGCCGAGGAGCGTGCCCCAGACCGTGCCGCGCCCGCCGAAGAGGCTGGTGCCGCCGATGACGACCGCGGTGATCGAGTCGAGGTTGAGGTCGGCTCCGGCGTTCGGGCTCGCCGCGTTGGTGCGGCCGATCTGGATCCACGCGCCGATGGCGAGGATCGCGCCGGCGGCGAGGTAGACGCTCATCAGGACGCGGTTCACGCTGATGCCGGCCAGGCGGGCGGCCTCCTTGTCGTCGCCCACCGCGTAGACGTGGCGGCCCCAGGCGGTCTTGCCGAGGATGAACGCGATCACGATGTAGACGAGGAGCATCAGCAGGACGCCGTAGCTGATGCGGACGCCGAGGATGTCGAAGGTGCCGCCGGTGGAGGGCAGCAGGGCCGGCATGTCGGTGCCGCGGACCGTCGAGCCGCTCGAGTAGAGGAGCGTGAGCGCGACGAAGATGTTGAGCGTGCCGAGGGTGACGATGAACGGGGGGAGCCGGAGCTTCGTCACGAGCAGGCCGTTGAAGGCGCCCGCCGCGAGGCCGACGACCAGGCCCAGGAGCAGGGCGACGACCGCCGGGAGGCCGTTCTCGGTCGCGGTCTGCGCGATGACCATCGAGGTGAGGACCATGACCGCGCCGACCGAGAGGTCGATGCCGGCGGTGAGGATGATCAGCGTCTGCGCGACGGCGAGGGTGCCGACCACCGCGACCTGCTGCGTGATGAGCGAGAGGTTCGACGGGTCGAGGAAGCGGTCGTTCAGGAGCCCGAAGACGATGACGGCCAGGACGAGGACGACCGCCGGGCTGACGGCCGGATAGCGGTGCAGGACTCCGCGGACGCGGTCCAGCGGCGTGCGGCGGTCGAGGAACTCGCTCGCGAGGTCGAGTGCGGAGGTCGGCGGATTCGGGTCGGTGGTCTTCTGAGCCACGATGGCCTTTCTGGAGTCGCTGGGAGCGGGAGGAGGAGGGCGGGGCGCCGGAGCGCCCCGCCCGCGGTGGGCTACTCGCCCCAGCAGATCCCGGCGGCGTCGTCGGAGGTGATGCTGTCGAGGCCGTCGACGGGGGTGTCGGTCACCAGCTGCGAGCCGGTGTCGAAGAAGTCGAGGCCCTCGCTGGTGCTGGGCTTGGTGCCGTCCTCAGCGAGCTGGGCGATCGCCTCGACGCCGAGCTGGGCCATCTTCACCGGGTACTGCTGCGCGGTGGCGCCGATGAGGCCCTCCTTGACGTTCTTCACTCCGGCGCAGCCGCCGTCGATCGAGACGAGCAGGACGTCCTTCTCCTTGCCCGCGGCCTGGAGGGCCTGGTAGGCGCCGTAGGCGGCGGGCTCGTTGATCGTGTAGACCACGTTCACGTCGGGGTTCTTGGACAGGAGCGTCTCCATGGCGGTGCGGCCGCCGTCCTCGGCGCCCTGGGTGGCCTCGTTGCCGACGATCTCGTAGTCGCCGCCGCTGTAGCTGCCGGTCTTCGCCTCGTCGCCGTTGGTCTGGTCGTCGGCGACGTCGATCCCCATGCCGGTGAGGAAGCCCTGGTCGCGGTTGTAGTCGACCGAGACGACCTTGTCGTCGAAGAGGTCGAGCATCGCGATGGTCGCCTTCTTCCCGTCGAGCTGCGCGGCGGTCCACTCGCCGATGGCCTCGCCGGCCTTGAAGTTGTCGGTGGCGAAGGTGATGTCGACGGCGTCGGCGGGGTCGGGCGCCGTGTCGAGGGCGATGACGAAGAGACCGGCGTCGCGCGCCTTCTGGATGGCGTCGACGACGGAGGGGCCGTTCGGGGTGATCAGGATGCCTTTGTCGCCCTTCGAGATCGCGTTCTCGATGGCCTGGATCTGGGTGTCCTCGTCGCCGTCCTCCTTGCCCGCGGCGAGCGTGAGGTTCACGCCGGCGGAGGTGGCCGCCTCCTTGGCGCCGTCCTCCATCGCGACGAAGAAGGGGTTCGTCGTCGTCTTGACGATGAGGGTGACGCCGACGCCGTCTCCGCTGCCGGCGGTGGAGCCGGCGTCGGACGAGCCGGGGCCGGAGCTGGAGCAGGCGGTCATGCCCAGGGCCGCGAGGATCGCGACGGAGCCGAGGCCGATGTACCGGGTGAGGCGAGGGGAACGGTTCGTCATTGAAAGTCCTGTTCATAAGGCGGGAGCAGCCTCCCGACAACGATGTCAGAGG
Organism: Rathayibacter sp. AY2B7; assembly: GCF_002931635.1. Taxonomy (NCBI): domain Bacteria; kingdom Bacillati; phylum Actinomycetota; class Actinomycetes; order Micrococcales; family Microbacteriaceae; genus Rathayibacter; species Rathayibacter sp. AY2B7. Next base: position 9,777 of record NZ_PSUC01000054.1, read on the forward strand.
TAGGTCTATCGGTTCGGTGACGCTAAGGTCAAGCGATCCTCCAGAAAGCGAGACCCGACCGTGACATCGTTGTCAGATCGAAGCGGCGCCGGTGCAGGCCGCCGTCCGACCATGAAGCACGTCGCCGCTCTGGCCGGAGTGGGCATCAAGACGGTCTCCCGGGTCATCAACGGCGAGCCGAACGTGTCGGCCGCCACGATCGAGCGGGTGCAGGCCGCCGCCTCGCAGCTGCAGTACCAGCCGGATCTGCACGCCGGGAACCTCCGCCGCTCCAACGGGCGCACCAACACGCTCGGACTGCTGGTGGGCAGCGTGGCGAACCCCTTCTCGGGTGCTCTCCACCGTGCCGTCGAGGATCTCGCGAACGAGCGCGGGGTCGCGGTCTTCGCCTCGAGCCTCGATGACGACCCGGCCCGTGAGCGCTCCTCGGTGAACGCCTTCGTCTCGCGGCGCGTCGACGGGCTCATCCTGACCACCGTCGCGCCCAGCCAGGCCTACCTGGGCGTCGAGGTCGACCGCGGCACGCCTGCGGTGTTCGTCGACCGCGTCCCCTCGGGGATCACGGCGGACGCGGTGATCACCGACAATGCCGCCGGCATCGCCCGCGCAGTGGGGCACCTCGCCTCCTTCGGGCATCGCCGCATCGCGTTCCTGGGCGACCGGCCCGAGATCTTCACCGCGCAGGAGCGGGAGCGCGGCTTCCTCGAGGAGATGAGCCGGCTCGGCCTGCCGGTGCCGCCCGCGTACGTGCGCCACGGCGCCCACGACGAGCACGCGGCGGAGGAGATGGCGACCGATCTGCTCGACCTCGAGGTGCCGCCGACCGCGATCGTCGGCGGGCAGAACCTGATCACGATCGGCGTGCTCGCCGCGCTCCGCCGTCGTGGCGCGCACGGAAGGGTCGCCCTGATCGGCTTCGACGACATCCCCCTGGCGGAGCTCCTCGAGCCCGCCGTCTCGGTGATCGCGCAGAACCCCGCGGTCATCGGGCGGACAGCCGCCGAGCGGGTGTTCCTCCGCCTCGACGGCGAGGACGAGCCGGCGCAGACGTTCGTGATCCCCACCGAGCTGATCGCCCGCGGCTCCGGCGAGGTGCGCTGCCCCGACTGAGAGGCGGCGGCACGGGATCTGATCTTTCTCGCAGACCGCTCTTGAATTGTCCGGAGGACAGTCCGTAGATTGCCCAGCAATTGACAACGTTGTCACTCGTGACACGCGCAACGAAGGGCGTTCTTCCGTGCTTTCTCCTCATCGCTCGCTCCCACGGCGCAGCGGCCTGGTGGCCGTCGCCGCCGCGCTCTGCCTCGTCGGCGGCGGGCTCTCCGTCCCCGCTGTCTCCGCCGCTCCGCTCGACGCGGCAGCGGAGACCTACCGACCGGCCGTCCACTACTCGCCGACGAAGAACTGGATGAACGACCCGAACGGGCTCGTCTACTACGAGGGCGTCTACCACCTCTACTACCAGTACAACCCGCAGGGCACGCGCTGGGGGAACATGAGCTGGGGCCACGCCACCAGCACCGACCTCACGCACTGGACCGAGCAGCCGCTCGCGATCCCGGGCGATGCGGAGTCGGACATCTTCTCCGGCTCGATCGTCGTGGACAAGGACAACACCTCCGGATTCGGCACCGCCGAGAACCCGCCCCTGGTGGCGATGTACACGGCCGCGTACAAGACGGGGGAGCAGGCGCAGGCGCTCGCGTACAGCACCGACGCCGGGCAGACGTGGACGAAGTACGAGGGCAACCCGGTCATCGACCGGGACCAGAACGACTTCCGCGACCCGCACGTGTTCTGGTACGACGGAGGCACTCCGGAATCCTCCTACTGGGTGGTCGTCACCGTGGAGGCCGACGACCACAAGGTCCTCCTCCACAAGTCGACCGACCTCAAGAACTGGACCGAGCTCAGCGAGTTCGGCCCGGCGAACGCGACCGGCGGCGTCTGGGAGTGCCCGGACCTGTTCCCGCTGGCGGTCGACGGCGACCCGTCGAACATCAAGTGGGTCATGGTCGTCAACCTCAACCCGGGGGCGGTGGGCGGCGGCTCCGGCGGCCAGTACTTCGTCGGCGACTTCGACGGCACCACCTTCACCTCCGAGTCGACCGTCGGCTCCGACACCCTCCCCGAGGGCACGACCGTCGCCGGGTTCGACGACGGCACCTACAACGGCTGGACCGTGGCCAACGAGCCCGGGAACTGGAAGAACGGGCCCTTCGCCTCCGCTCCCGCCACCGGGCCGATCGACGGCCAGCAGACCGTCACCGGCTTCGCCGGGACGGGACTCATCAACGGGTTCAACGACGGCGACTGGCCGATCGGCTCGATGGAGTCGCCCGACTTCACGGTGGACCAGGACCACCTGAACTTCCTCGTCGGCGGCGGGAACCACCCGCACGTCGACGGCACGCAGCTCGCCAACGACCCGCCCGCCGGGAGCGAGCTGCTCTTCGAGGGCTTCGAGTTCCCGGACCAGCAGGGCCTCGCGGACAACGGCTGGGCAGTGACCGGCGACCTCGCCGACGGCACCAATCCCTCGACCAGCGGCGGCGAGTTCTTCCTCGGCCAGAAGCGGATCAACACCTTCGACGGGGGACCGAAGGGCGACGACAACCTCGGCACCCTGACCTCGCCGGAGTTCACGATCGACAAGAGCCACCTGAGCATGCTCGTCGGCGGAGGCTTCCGCCCCGAGGGAGACGCCCAGACCCTCGAGGTGCAGCTCGTCGTCGACGGCGAGGTCGTGCAGACCACCGCCGGCACGAACGACGGCGCCCTGAACTGGAAGAGCTGGGACGTCTCGGCCTACCGGGGGAAGGCGGCGCGGATCGTCGTCGTGGACGACGCGACCGGCGGCTGGGGACACCTGACGGTCGACCACATCGTGCTCGCCGACACCCCGGCGCAGGTCCGCTCCAACGAGACGAGCGTGAACCTCGTCGTCGACGGGGAGATCGTCCGCACTGCGACCGGCAGCGACAGCGAGACGCTGGACTGGAAGAGCTGGAATGTCGCGGACCTCGCCGGCCGCACGGCGCACCTGCAGGTCGTCGACAACAACCGCGCCGGCTGGGGCCACATCCTCGCCGACCAGTTCATGCTCGCCGACGAGCCCGCGCAGAGCCGCCTCGTCGACTACGACTGGCTCGACTGGGGCCGCGACTACTACGCCGGAGTCACCTTCGACAACGCGCCCGACGACAAGCGGATCATGATCGCGTGGATGAACAACTGGCAGTACGGCGAGGCCGTCCCGACCGGGACCTGGCGGGGAGCGATGGCCCTCCCGCGCGAGCTCTCCCTCGAGACCGTCGACGGCGCCCCGAAGCTCGTGCAGAAGGTCGTCGATCAGACCGCGGCCCTCGAGCGCGGCGACGAGGCGTTCACGCTGGGCGCCACGGCCGTCGCCGATGGTGAGACCGCACTCCCGGCTGCCGCCGAGGGCAGCGTCTACAAGCTCGACGCCGTCTTCAGCGCCGGGGACGCGGACTCCTTCGGCCTCTCGGTCCGCAACTCCGCCGACGGCTCCCAGCGCACGCCGATCACCTACGACGTCGCGTCCGGTCAGCTGAGCGTCGACCGCACCCGCTCGGGCGACGTCGGCTTCGACGCCGACTTCCCGTCGGTCGAGACCGCCCCCGTGGCGCTCGACGACGGCGAGCTGCACCTCGAGCTCTACGTCGATCACGCCTCCGTCGAGACGTTCGCGCAGGGCGGCCGCGCGACGATCACCGATCAGGTCTTCCCCGACCCGAGCAGCACGGGAGTCTCGCTCCTCTCCTCCGGAGGGACGGCGCGCCTCGAGAGCCTGACGGTCACACCGCTCACTCCGTCGATGTTCACCGATCCGGCGGCGGTCGCCTCCCTGACCCCTGCGGGCGCGGCGCAGACCGTCGAGACCGGAGCGGCGATCACCGGCCTCGGAGTCACCGCAGCGAACGCGGCCGGCGAGCCGGTGGCGGGCGCGGACGTCGCGTACACGATCGAGGGTCCGGCCCGCTTCGCCGACGGAGGCACGACCGCCGCGGCGACGACCGGCGCCGACGGCTCCGCTCCGCTCCCCGCGGCCACGGCGGGCCCCGGCACGGGTGCCGTCTCGATCACCGCGGTCTCGGGAGGCGTCAGCCGACTCCTCCCCGCCGTCACCGTCGTCGCCCCGGCGACCCGGGTCGACGTCGACGTGACGATCACCGGCGTGAAGCGCGGCGGCTCGGTCGTGCTGACCGCCACCGCGACGAACGAGGGGAGCACGCCGGTCCGTCTCAGCATCCCGACGGCCTTCGGTGAGCTGAAGGTCACCTCGCTGGCGGCGGGCCGCACGAAGACCGTCTCGGTGGACACGCACCTCTCCCGGGTGCCGTCGGGCTCGTTCCGCGTGACGGCGACCGCACCGGACGGGACCCGGGAGACCTTCCGGGTGGCGTACCGCGGCACCGGCAAGTAGCGGCGAGTAGCGGCGAGGAGAGGGGCGGAGGCTCGGGGCTGGACCCCGGGCCGCCGCCCCTCTCCTGCGCCCGCTGCCGGATCGCGCGTCCGCGCACCACGCCCGGTCTCCCGCCGCGAGGGCGGGCATCGATGCGTCACGAACGGTCCTCACGCGCGCCCGGAAGCGACCGTTCGTGACGCCTCGATCGCGGGCCGCGGAACGTGTGCGGGGAACGCCGGACGGAGAGGGGCCGTCAGGCGAGCGGCTCGCGGTCGCGCGTCAGCGGGGCCGCCCGCAGCGCCCGCATGTAGATCCCGTACCGCCGCAGCTGGCCGGCCGCCGCCGCGGCGCGTCCGGGGCGCAGGCCGGACAGCCGGTACACGAGCATCCGCGACGCCATCCCCGCGAGCACGACCGCCCGCCAGACCTGCTGCTGCAGGTCCGAGCGCGCCATCCGCCAGCCGTAGAGGTCGAAGAGGTTGACGATCCAGGCGGTGCCGACGCGGCCGTCGACGTCGCTCGAGGAGCCGCCCATCGCGTGCAGGGCGTGCAGGCGCGGATCGAGGACCACGCGCAGGCCCTCGGCGCGCAGGCGGAGGCAGATCTCGACGTCCTCGGCGTACATGAACCAGCGGTCGGTGAGTCCGCCGACGCGGTCCCAGACGGCCAGCGGGATCATCAGGCAGCCGCCGCTCACCCAGTCGACGTCGCGCGGGCGGCCGTGCAGGTCGGCGGCGAACAGGTAGTGGCCCTCGAAGGAGGGGAAGCGCCGGCCGAGGCGCGAGAGGCCGGTCTGGTGCAGGAGCATCCGGCGGACCGTGGGGGCGTGGCCGGCGGCGACGATCACGACGTCCTCGCCCTCGTTCTCGAGGAGGGGGGAGACGGCGCCGATCGTCGGATCGCTGTCGAGGAGTGACGCGAGCGAGCCGACGACCTCCGCCGAGATCTGCGCGTCGGGGTTCAGCAGCAGCAGGTGCCGGCCGGTGGCGTGAGCGGCGCCGAGGTTGACGGCCCGCGAGAATCCGGCGTTCTCGGTGTTCTCGACGACATGGACGTCCGGGTACTCGGCGCGCAGCACGGCGACCGTCTCGTCGCGCGAGAGGTTGTCGACCACCAGGATCTCGATGCTCTCGTCGCGGCCGGCGAGCGCATCGAGGCAGGAGCGGATGACGCCGATGCTGTTGTAGGTGACGATCACGATCGACACGGACGGCCCGCTCACGGCAGCACCGCCACCATCGCGGCGCGCAGCCGGGCGACCACGGCGTCCCAGCTGTAGTACTCGAGCACCGGAGCCGGATCGAGCGATTCGGGCGGGTCGGCGACGAGCTCGCGGATCGACGCCGCGATCGCCGGCACGTCGCGCGGATCGACCAGGCGGGCGTGCTCGCCGAGGATCTCGCGGAACACGGGGATGTCGCTGGCGAGGATCGGCGTGCGGCAGGCCAGGGCCTCGAGGGTCGGCAGGCCGAAGCCCTCATCGAGGGTGAGGAAGAGGAACAGTGCGGCGTTCTCGTAGAGCCAGCGCAGCTCCTCGGTCTCGATCCGCCCGAGCAGGCGCACCGAGCCGTCGTCGAGCGCGGCGCGCACAGCCGGAGGGAACTCGGTGCGGACGCCCGAGGCCTCGCCGACGACGAGGAGCGGGAAGGAGGGGGAGAGCACTCCCGAGGCGAGAGCGGCCTCGATCGTGGTCGCGAGGTTCTTGCGCGCGTTGAGGCGGCCGACGGCGAGGAGGAAGCCGTCGAGGCCGTCGACGCCGTCGGGCGCCACGGGGTCCGCGGCGGCGAACGCCCGGTTGAGGCCGAGGCCGACGGGCACGGCGCTCGTCGCGGCCGAGGTGCGGACGATGCGGCGCGACTCCGCGACGCTGCTCGCGATCACCACGTCGGCGCGGCGGACGCTGAGCGGCATGAGCGAGAAGTAGGCGCGCTCCTTCCGCGTGAACCACTCCGGATTCGTGAGGAAGAGGAAGTCCTGGATGAACACCGCGGACCGCCCCAGAAGGGGGGTGAAGTTGTGCGCCAGGGTGATGTCCGGGCGGAGCCGGAGAGAGAGCAGAGCGAGTTCGAGAACAGCACTGATCCCCTGCGGCCGGAGTCTTGTCGGCACTACTCGGGCGAGTCCCGCTAACTCCCGTCTCGCCGTCTCCACCCCCGTCAGGGGGACGGCAATGACAAGGGAATCCTCAGGAAAGAGTCGCGCCCAGGAGAAGGTGATCTCTCGCATGACCTCACGGTTGGAGATCGGGCCGCGAATCCACCAATTACCATCGAGCAGGACCCGTAGGGATCCTCGGTGCGAACCTGTGCCGGGCATTCGACCCCTGTCTGGGAATGGGTTCTCATGGATGTCCCGACTGTAGCGAACGGACTCCTGCACCGGACGCCCACGAGTACCGGCCCGAGGGTCGCCGCACCGAGGAGAGGGCCCCATGAGAGCTCGACGCCGCACTGCACTCGTCCGCTGGGCCGTCGCCGCGCTGGGGGCTGTCGTGGTGCTCAACGCGGTCGTCGTCGCCCAGACGCAGGTGGGCTCGGACGCGACCGCCGACTTCCTGAGCTCGGTCACGGCGCTGACCAACATCCTCTCGGTGGTCGCCTTCGCGATCGCGGGCCGGAGCGCCTGGCGATCCGCGCGATCCGGGGGCAGGAGGAGTGCTGCGGCGCACGGGGAGTCGCGGGCGATCACGGCGATGCGCACCCTCAACACCGCCACGCTGCTGAGCATGTCGGGCCTGTTCCTGGTGATCTACGGGCCCGCCGCGCTCGGCGATCCGGCTCAGCTGAACCCGAGCACGGTGGTCCTGCACGTGCTCGTGCCGGCGCTCGCGCTGGTCGACCTGCTCGCCGTCCCGGGCGCCCGCCCGGTCGACCTCCGGCTGGTCTGGGCGGTGATGGTGTTCCCCGTCCTGTGGTTCGCCTACACCTTCGCCCGGGGCGCTCTCACGTCGCGCTACGTGTACGAGTTCCTCGACCCGGAGCTCTCCGGCGGGGAGCGGATCATCGTCGGGATGACCGTCCTGATCCTCTCGATCTTCTTCCTGATGGGTGTCGCGATCCTGTCCCTCCAGCGGTGGCGGACGGCGGTCCGCGGGCCGCTAGTATGAGCGCGAATACCCGCCTTCGGGGGTGTGACATCACCGTCGAATGAATGCTGTGCACCGTCGCATACGCCTGGTATTGCGACAGTGGAATTTCGTCGGGCGATCGCCTTTCAGTCGGGGCGTCGCACAACATAGGGAGCACCGGGACATGGGCAGGTCGGTCGCCATTATCGGCACGCGGGGCTATCCCAGTTACTACGGGGGATTCGAGACAGCCGTCCGACGTCTCGCGCCGTTCCTGGCGGAGCAGGGATGGGAGGTCACGGTCTACGGAAGGCCGGGCACCACGGCCCTGCAGGACCCGGACCGCGACGAGCGGGTGATCACCCGGCAGACACGGGGAGTCGAGAGCAAGTCGCTCAGCACCCTCTCCTACGGGCTCACGGCCGCTCTCGACGCGGCGAAGCGCAAGCCCGACGTCGCCCTGGTGCTCAACTGCGCCAACGGCTTCTGGCTGCCGATCCTCAAGCAGCGCGGCATCCCCACCGTCGTCAACGTCGACGGCATCGAGTGGGACCGCGCCAAGTGGGGCCGCTTCGCGAAGTTCGTCTTCCACCAGGGCGCCGTCTGGACCGCCCGCCACGGCGACCGCATGGTCTACGACGCCGCAGCGATCGAGACGCGCTGGAAGCGGGAGTTCGGCCGCGACGGCGACGTCATCCCCTACGGCGGCGACGTCCCGCCGGAGCACCCGGTCGAGCCGGGGCTCACCCACCGCGGCTACGCGCTGATCGTGGCGCGCTTCGTGCCCGAGAACACGGTGCCGGAGTTCGTCGAGGCGGCCGAGCGGATCGCGCGGACCCACGATGTGGTCATCGTCGGCTCCTCCGGCTACGGCGGCCCGATCGACCAGGCGGTCAGCGCCCTGGCGCAGCAGAACGCGCGGGTGCACTGGTTCGGCCACGTCAGCGACGACGCCCGGCTCCACTCGCTCTGGCAGCACGCCGGCGCCTACTTCCACGGCCACAGCGTCGGCGGCACCAACCCGGCGCTGGTGCAGGCCATGGCCTGCGGCGCCCCCGTCGTCGCCCGCGACACCGTCTTCAACCGCGAGGTGCTCCAGGAGGCGGGGCGCTTCGTCGCTCCCACCCCGGACGCGATCGCCGAGGGCGTGCTCCACGTGCTGAACGACCCGATCGAGCAGGAGCGGCTCTCCTACCGAGGGCACCTGCGGGCCGTCCACTCCTACTCCTGGGCCGAGGTGAACGCCGGCTACGAGCGCTCTCTGCTCAGCGTCATCGCCGAGCGCGCCTCCGCGGGAGCGAGCAGGAGCCGGGCGTGAGGGCCCCGCGCGACCTCGGCTACGACGACCTCCTCATCAGCTACCACGTCGGTCCCCTGACGGCCGTGACGCCGGAGCGCGTGCGCACCGCGGTGCGCGACGTGCTGCTCTCGCCCCGCGGCGCCGTGCTCCTGCGGCGCCGCACCCGGCTCCGCGGGTGGCGCCGGATCGACGCGGCGGCCGCCCTGGACGCCGCCGAGCGCGCCGTGCGGATCGTCGCCGGCCCGCTCGAGCGCGAGGACCTGGCGCACCGCCTGCTGGCCCCGCAGTTCGCGGCGGGCGAGCTGCCGGTCCGGATCCTGTTCGACGGCGCGACGCTCGGCTTCACCCTCCCGCACGCCCTCTTCGACGGCACCGGAGCGACCGCGGTCGTGGCGCTCGTGATCGAGAAGCTGGGCGCCCCGGGAGCCGATGACACCGCTGGGAAGCCGCTCGCCGCCGCTCCGCTGCGCGAGATCGTGGAGCGCTTCGAGCTGACGGGCCTCGCCGGAGCGAGGAGGGCCCGCGACACCTTCCGCACCCTGACCGCCGCGACCGGCACCGGCTACCAGCTCGACACGACCCTCTCGAAGGAGGAGTCGGACCGTCGCGCCCGCCTGGTGACCGCCGTCCTGGGCCCGGAGACGCTGCGCGCGATCGCCGCGACTCCGGAGCAGGCGCGTGAGGGCCGGCGCCCCGCCCGTCCGCCCGTGTCGCTCAAGACCGCGAGCCTCGTGCTCCGCTGCCTGCAGGACTGCGCCGCGGACGGCCTCGACTTCCGCGTCGTCGTCCCCGTCGACGGCCGCCGCTGGGTCGCGAAGGGCACCGACGTCAGCGGCAACCTCTCTCCCTCCCTCCCGCTCGGCCGCCTCCGCGCCGACGACTGGTCCGCGACCTCGCTCCTCGAGCGGCTGTCCGCGGCCACCAGGTCCGGCCTCCCCGCGACCTGGCTGCTGGCGAGCGCGCTGCTCAGCGTCAAGAACCTCATGCAGCACCCGCTGGCGGCCCTGCGCCCGCCGACCGGGACGCCGCGCGTGCCGTGGGAGATCCACGTCTCGCTGCCCTCGACCGAGGTGCCCGTCGCACAGGAGCTGCTGCCGCGGATCGAGCCGGACACCATGATCGGCGGGATGCCCGCCCACCTGCGCTTCCCGCTCGGCGTCTGGGTCGAGGTCGCGCCGATGCGCGACAGCATGCACCTGACCGTCCACGACGAGACCGGCACCTTTGCTCTCGACGGCTTCGAGGAGCGGCTGCTCGCCGCCGTCGGTGCCCGGGCCGCGGAGGCCTCGTGAGCGGGCTGCTGCGCCTCCTGAACTCCCCGATCACCATGCTCGCGAGCCGCCTCTCGGTGGCGGCGCTCGGCCTGGTGAGCGCCCCGCTGATCGCGCAGGCCCTCGGCCCGAGCGGACGCGGCGAGACGGCCGCGGCCCTCGCCTCGATGTACCTGATCCCGATCGTGCTCGCGCTCGGCATGCCCCTCGAGATCCGTCGGCGCGTTCTCGCCGCGGCGGGCGACCTGGGCGCGGTGCGCACGGCCAGGCGGCTCGCGCTGCTGACCGCGATCCCGGCGGCGCTGATCGCCTGGCTGCTCACCTCCACTCTCCTCTCGGCGCTCGACGAGGCGGCCACGATCGCGGTGTTCGTCGCGATCACCGGCACCCCGCTCATGGTCTGCTGGATGATCGACATCGGCGTCGTCGGGGCGCAGCGCCGCTTCGGAGCGGTCGCGCTGCTCCAGGCCACGCAGCCGCTGGTCTACGTCGGCGGGATCGTGGTGCTGTTCCTCCTCGACTCGATCACCGTCTCGGGCGTGATCTGGTCGAACTTCGCCGGCTCCGTGATGACCGCGCTGATCGGCTCGCTCCTCGACCGCCCCCGCGGAGCCGCTCCGGCGCCCTGGCGGCCGCTCGTCCGCGGCTCCGTCACCTTCTACGGCGCGCAGGCCTCGGACGCCGCGTACCAGCGCCTCGACCAGGTGATCATGCTGCCGCTGATCGGCTCGCACCAGGCCGGCCTCTACTCGGTCGCCGTGACGATCGGCACGCTGCCCGTGTTCCTCGCGCACGCGGTCGCCGCTCCGGTCTTCTCGGACATCAGCCGAACGGAGGGCGGCGCCCGCGTCACCGCGACCGGCGACGCGCTGCGCTCGGCCTTCGCGGTCGGCCTGGCCTCGGCCGTGTTCCTCGCCGTCGTCACCCCCTGGGGCGTGCCGTTCCTCTTCGGCGACGAGTTCGCGGAGGCGATGCCCGCGGTCTTCTTCGCGGTCCTCGGCTCCGTCTTCGTGGTCGTCACCGTCAGCGCCGGCGAGGTGCTCTCGGCGCGCAACCGCGGCATCAGCCTCACCGTCGCGCAGGGCGCCGGGCTGATCACCTGCCTCGTGCTCCTGTTCGCCTTCGGCCCGGCGAACGGCGCGATCGCCGCCGCCATCGCCAACGCGAGCGGGATCCTGATGGCGCTGGTGGTGATGGTGCTCGCGATCCGGCCCCCGGCGCGGACCATCGTCCCGCGGCCCTCCGACGTGCCGCTGGTCGTCCGGCGCCTCACGATGCGGGGCGGCGCGGCATGACCCGCACCGCGGCGCCGCTGCCCCGGGCCGGCTCCCGTACTGTCGCCCGCGGACCGGTGCGCACCCGCCGCACACTCCGCGCCCTCCTCGGCCGTGACGGGCTCGGCCTGCCGTGGCTGGGAGTCCTGCTGCTGGTCTTCGCCCTCCCCGCGAACGGAGTCGCCTCCGCGTTCCTCCCGGGCGCCTCGGCGACCGCGTTCGGCGCGATCAAGGACGCCACGATCCTCGGGCTCTTCCTGCTCGTGCTGGTCAGCGGGCGGATCAAGCGGGTGCCGGTGCCGATCGTCGTGCTGGTGCTGATGATCGTCGGCCTCGGCGCCGTCTCGGCCGTGTGGACCGAGAACCCGATCCAGGCCGCGTACGGCTGGCGCAACGACTTCCTGCCGTTCCTCGCGCTCATCGTGGTGCCCGCGGTGCTCGAGAAGCGCCACCTCGGGATCCTCGCGACCGCGTTCGTCGTCGCGCTGCAGCTCTCGTCGATCACGACGATCCTCACCTGGAACCAGGGCCTCGACTGGCTGTTCACCCTCGGGGTGTTCCCGCTGGCTCCCGGGACGCCGTTCCCCTCCTCCCTCTTCGTCGCCGGGAGCATCGTGCCCCGCGGCTTCAGCCCCTACAGCGCCCCGAACGAGAGCGCCGTCGCCGTCACGATCGCGCTCGCCGTGCTGTGGACCCGCCCCCGCTGGCCGCTGTGGCTGAAGGGCGCTCTGACGCTCCTGCCGCTGGTGGCCGTCTACCTGACGCAGTCCCGGAGCGGCTACATCGGCCTGGCGATGCTCGCGGTGACCCTGGTGGCCTGGGCGCTGTTCCGCGCGAAGCCGATGCTGGTGTGGGCGATGCTCACCGTGACCACGGCCGCGGCCGTCGGCGGAGTCACGCTCTACCTCTACATCGACAAGGTGATCTCGCACGTCGCCGACCCGTCGCTGATCGGCCACAGCGACAGCCTGCTCGAGAACATCCCGCTGCTCGTCGCGCACCCGTTCGGCTTCGGCCTCGGCAAGGTCGGCCCGCGCGC
>NZ_PSUC01000055.1:0-22050 GCF_002931635.1 Rathayibacter sp. AY2B7
AGACGGTGTGGCACGGTCCGTACGACCTCGTGCACGTCGTCACCCACGCGGTCGAGGGCGCGCGGAGCCGGCCCGCGGAGCCCGCCCGCCCTTCACCCTGATCGAGGAGCCGGCCCCTCCGGCGTATCGAGCTCCCCGCGACCGGACTCCCTCCGCCGCACCCACGCCCCTCCCCGTGCCCGCTCGACCGCGGAGCTCGCGATACTGTGAGCCCTCTCACCCCGGACCTCCAAGGAGACGCACATGTCGGTCGGCCTGCTCGCGGTTGTCGATGACATCCTCACCGCCGCCCTGAAGGCGAGCGCCAAGACGGCGGGCGTCGTGATCGACGACGCGGCCGTCACCCCGCAGTACGTGCAGGGCCTCACGCCCGCGCGGGAGCTGCCGGTGGTCGGGCGGATCGCGCTGGGGAGCCTGTTCAACAAGTTCGTCATCATCATCCCGCTGGCGCTGCTGCTCTCGGCGTTCGCGCCGCAGGTGCTGCCGTACCTGCTGATCCTCGGCGGTGCGTTCCTCTGCTTCGAGGGGGCGGAGAAGGTGCTCGAGTGGTTCGGCGTCTCGCACGGCGGCCACGAGACGGAGGCGCGCGACGAGAAGAAGCTCGTCTTCGGCGCCATCCGCACCGACCTCATCCTGAGCACCGAGATCATGCTGATCGCGCTCGACGGCCTCGACCCCGACTTCGGGATCTGGCCCACGCTCGGCGCGCTCCTGGTCGTCGGGCTCGGGATGACCGTGCTCGTGTACGGCGCCGTCGCGCTGCTCGTGAAGATCGACGACGTGGGCCTGCGCCTGATGAAGAACGCGGCCCGCGGCGTGCGGCGCACCGGAGCGAGGATCGTCGCGTCGATGCCGGTGGTGTTCCGCGCGATCAGCATCATCGGGACGCTGGCCATGCTCTGGGTCGGCGGGCACCTCGTCGTCGCGAACCTCGCCGAGACGGTGTGGCACGGTCCGTACGACCTCGTGCACGTCGTCACCCACGCGGTCGAGGGCGCGGGCCCGGTCGTCGTGTGGCTGGCGGACACCTTCGTCTCGATGATCTTCGGCCTCGTGCTGGGTCTGGTCATCGCGGCCGTCGTGATGGGCGTCTCGCGCCTGCGCACCCGCGACGAGACGGCCGCGGGGCACTGAGCGGGGTCCCGATACGCCGCGTGCCGCGGCTGGTCGACCGGCTTAGGGGTGCGCGGTCGCTCCACCGGCGCGGAGGTGTGCGGCTGCCCGACCGGCACGGATCCATGCCGATCGAGTAGCCCGCGTCGCGGGCGTATCGGGATCCCACGACGCGCCGCCCGCGCAGCGCCGCTCCGACGGCGAACGACGGACCGCCCCCGTCCCCGGAGGGGCGGAGGCGGTCCGTGTCGGAGGGGGCGTCAGCAGTTGCGGGCCGCGTACGCTCCCGTCGCCACCGAGGTGACCTGCTTGCCGTCGACCGTGCCCGTCGCGGTGACGGTGGCCTGGCCGGCCGGCACCGAGGCCGCGCGCGTCGTGAACGCGGCGCTGCCGCTCGCGCCGGGCGCGACTCCGGTGACCTGCTTCGACCCGGAGGGCGTCGCGATGGTCATCGAGACCGGCACGCCGGACTCGTTCTTCGCCGCGACGGTGAGCGTCACCTTGCCGGCGATGCAGCGTGTGGTCGCCGTGACCGCGACCGCGAGGGCGGCGGGCGCCTTCAGGGTCACCGTCACCGTCGTGGTCGAGGTGACGGAGCCGTCGGCCGCGCGGACCGCGATGGTCGCGACTCCGCCGTTCGCCGTCGTCGGCTGGGTGATCCGCACGGTGGCCGCCGAGTCGGTCGCCACCGCTCCGATCACCGGCATCGCCGTGCCCTCGACGGTGACCGCGTAGGAGGTGCGGGCCGGGTCGAACCCGGCGATGCCCGCTCCTCCGACGCGCAGGGCGCCCAGGGTGGCGACCGCGGCGGGCGAGGCGACCGACTCGTAGAGCTTGGTCTCGGCCACGATCAGGTGCGTGTTGTCGTAGGCGTTCATCACGACGCGGAAGGCCTTGGCCGTGACAGGCGCGAACGACGCGACCAGGGTCGGAGCCGTTCCGCCGGCCGGCGACGCGAGGGCCACGGCCGACTCGTAGCCGGGGACCGCGGTCCAGGTCGTGCTGTCGGCGGCCTGGTACTGCAGCTGGTAGGTCTGTGCCCAGCTGGTGCCGCCGTCGGCGAGGAACTGCACCGACACCTTCTCGACCTGGTGGGTCGAGGGGAAGGTGTAGGTCAGCGAGCTCTGCGCGGCCTTGGTGCCGTTGGTCCAGTTCGACCAGCCCTTGTCGCCGTCGACGCCGTTGCGGGTGCGCTCCGGTCCGTAGCCCGACTCCGACGACGACGCGGTCGCGACGATGCCGGCGTCCGGGTTGAAGTTGCGGAGCGTGCCCGTGGTGACGAGCACCGTGAGCGTGGCGGGGAGCGTCGCGCCGTCGGCGGTCGCCGTTCCCGAGACCGTCACCTGCCCGGCCCGGGCGAGGGAGGCGGTGGTGAGCGGCGTCCAGTCCCAGACGACCGGCACCGGGAAGGTGCTGGCCGAGGCGCCCACGCGGGCGGGGACCGTCGTCGGGGCCGAGGCCTTCACTCCGGCGACCGAGGCGCCCGCGGCGGCCGTGACCGACACGGGGTCGGTCGCGGTCAGTCCGCCGACGTCGACGAGCGCGGTGACCGTGATCGTCTGGCCGTAGAGGTCGGTCGCGGTGCCGGGCACTTCGACGCGGCCGGTCGCGCCGTACGCCGAGTCGGCGGGGCGCTGCCAGGTGACGGCGAGCGGTGCGCCGGCTCCCCAGGAGTACTGCGGGGTGATGCTCGCGGGCAGGGTCGGAGCGACGCCCGCGGTGGTGCGGACGGCGACCGTCTGGCCTGCGATCGGGGCGAGGTCGCGGAGGGACCAGGACTGGTTCGCTCCGCCGTTGGAGGTGTAGACGCCGACCGACGCGTTGTCGGCACTGGAGCCGCCGTTCACGTCGAGCGACTGGGCGATCGACTCGTTGACGAGCGAGAAGTTCACGCCGTCGGTGGTGTTGACGATCCAGCGGGTCGCGGCGGTCGTCTTCGCCGCGTCGACGGACAGCGAGCGCAGGTCGGTGCCGGCGGTCGTGGCTCCGAGCACGCGTCCGTCGCCGTTGACGAGGACGACGCGGCGGGTGGCCTCGCGCTCGCCGGCGGCGACCTCGCGGACCGTCCAGGTCTGCTTGGCGGCCGTGGCGGAGTCGGTGGCGAGGCCGGTGATCGTGGTCGCGGCGCCCGAGGGGTTGCCGGTCAGGGCCTTGCCGCTCTGGGTGCCGACCAGCTGGTAGCGGTGGCCGTCGCGCAGGGCGGGGGCGGAGTCGGCGACTCCCGAGACTCCGTCGATCGAGAAGCTCGTGACCGACTTGGCGGGCACGGTGATCGTGGCGGTGCGCGAGATGCGGTCGACGCTCACCGGCGTCTTGGCGACCAGGGCGTTGCTCGTGGGAGCGGCGGCCGAGGAGGCCTTCGTGGTGACGTACGGGGTGACCGTCGCGGTGTCGGCGATGGTGCCGAAGCGGGAGAGGTCGAGCACGACGGTCTTCTCGGTCGCGGTGCTGTTGGTGTGCACGACGGTCGCGCCCGAGCCGTCGCCGCGGACGGCGGCGGTGGAGGAGCTGTCGTTGGAGGGCATCAGGTGGTCGCCCTCGTGGATGAACTTGGTGAAGTTCCGGATGGTGTTGAACTTCGAGTTCGTCTCGACGCCGCAGACCGGGGCCTTGGTGGAGTCGCCACCGGCGTCGGCGACGCGGCGGACCGACTTCCAGACCTCTGTCCCGTTCTCCTGGTACGGCTTGCAGTCCAGGTCGATGTAGACGGAGCCCCAGTTGAGGTTCTCGCCCTTGGGCTTGGGCTGCTGCATGTTGTAGTAGTCCTCGACGGGCTGCCAGAGCACCCACGCCTTCGGCTCGAGCTCGCGCAGGTCGTCGTTGATGCGGCCGGCGATGCCGAGGCCGTTCTCCATGTTGGTGGGGTCGAAGCCGGTGACCCAGTTGCCCTCGATCTCGCTCATCCACAGGTCGGTGTCGGCCTGCTTCGCGAGGTCGCGGACCTTGAGGCGGCCCGAGGTGCCGTAGGTGTGGACGTTCATCCGGTCGACCTCGGCGCGGATCGCGGCGGAGTAGGCGGCCCAGTTCGTGGCGAAGATGTCGGGGTTGGTCTCGTCCATCGCGGCGAGGCCGGCGTCGGTGGTCGAGGCGTCCAGCGCGGCGGTGACGTCGGGGATCAGACCCGCCTGGCGCGTCGGGCCGACGTGCATGCCCTCCTGGCGTCCGCCGGTCGGGACGCCGTTGGAGAGCTGGGTGCTCCAGTAGTTCGTGTTCGGCTCGTTGAAGGGGTCGAGCGTGTCGAACTCGATGCCGTACTCGTCCTCCATGTGCTCGGTGACCTTCACGAGGTACTTCGCGAACTGCTCCTCGGCGGCGGGCTTCAGCTGCTCGCTGTTGCCGTCGAAGCCGCCCGACACGTAGCCGCTCTCGGTCATGAAGTACGGGGCGGAGTTGGAGAACGCCTCCCAGTGCGAGATCTGCTTCTCCTCAGCGAGCCTCTCGACCCACCAGCGCTGCGTCTCGTCGGCCGTCCAGTCGTAGGAGGCGGGGTCGTCCGCGTTCCACTTGGCCAGGAGCGCGTCGCGGTCGGCGAGCTTCGTGGAGGTGCCGCCGTAGGTCGACGCGTCGCCGGCCGGGTTCGGCTTCCACCAGCCCTCGACGGCGCCGCCCGGGCGGAGGTAGTCCTTCACATCGGAGGCGTTGCCGCCGCCGATGTTGTAGCGGGCGATGTTGAGGTCGAGGCCGCTGTCGCCGAAGACCTTCTGGTAGAGGTCCTCGCGGAGGGCCTCGGGATAGTCGCCGGTCGCGTTCGCGAACCAGACGAGGCTGGTGCCCCAGCCCTCGAACGCCTCACCGGCGGCGGCGGGGTTCGGCGTGATGCGGAACGCGTCCGCGGCCTGAGCGGGGGCCGCTGCGGCGGGGATCGCCAGCAGTGCTCCTGTGGCCAGGGCGGCGCTCGTGGCGAGCGCGGCGACCCTTCTGAAGGACATCGACATTGATGCGGTCTCTCTTTCGCCATCGAAATGCGGGCATGTTCACGTGAACGCGCCCTGACGGCCGACTGTACATGTTCACGTCAACAATCGGAAGGTGCTCAGGGGTGGGAGGGGCCCGCGTCGGCGAGCCAGGAGTCGTCGCAGTCGGCGCCGAGTGCGACGAGTCCTGGAGGGTCGTGAGCATGTGGAGGAGTGCGGCCGCGCGCCACGACGCCGCCGCGCTCAGACGCGGTGCGTCGTCTCCGGGAAGGCCTCGGGCTCGCACTGGATGGTCGCGTGGTCGATGCCGTGGCGCTCGCGGAGGACGGCGAGCACTCGGGAGAGCGCGGTGCGGTAGTCGGCGTCGGGAGCGACGACCACGTGGCCGGTGGCGCTCTCCATGCCGGAGGTGATCGTCCACACGTGCAGGTCGTGCAGCGCCAGCACTCCCGGGACGGCGCAGACGTCGCGCTCGAGCGCCGCGAGGTCGACGTGCGCGGGCGCCGACTCCATCAGGATCCCCAGCGCCTGCCGCGTCAGCGACCAGGTGCGCGGCAGGATCAGGAGCCCGATCAGCACGCCGACGATCGGATCCGCCCACGCCCACCCGGTGGTGAGCAGCACGATGGCCGCGACGATCACGCCGATCGAGCCGAGCGCGTCGCCGAGCACCTCGAGGGAGGCTCCGCGGAGGGTGATGCTCTCCTTCGCCCCGGCCGACAGCAGGCGCAGGCTCACGAGGTTGACCGCCAGGCCCACGACGGCGGTGATCAGGAGGGGGCCGCCGGGCACCGCGGGCGGCTCGGCGAAGCGGCGGACGGCCTCGACGATCACGAACGCGGCGACCGCGAACAGCAGCAGACCGTTGGCGAGGGCGGCCAGCACTTCGAGGCGGTAGGAGCCGTAGGTGCGGCTCTTCGCGGCGGGGCGGGCGGCGAGCGAGATCGCGGCGATCGACATCCCGAGCGCCAGCACGTCGGTGCCCATGTGCGCGGCGTCCGAGAGCAGCGCGAGCGAGCCCGTCGCGACTCCGACCGCGAACTCGACGACCATGAACGCCGCGGTCAGCACGAAGGCGGCCACGAGCGGACGCCGGTGCCGCGCGGCGGCGGAGCCGGCCGGAACGCCGTGAGAGTGGCCCATCGGCTCCTCCGATCCCTGTTCGTATAAACAGTCTTGCATGCGTCCGGAGGCGAGCGCGAGGGCCCTCAGCCGACCAGCGGGTCCAGCGCCTCGCCGAGGTAGGGCGCCAGGGTCCGGGCGTACGACTCGGTGAGGTGCCCGAGGTCGCGGTACACCTTCACTCCGCCGATCACGAGGGGGCAGCCGCGGTCGTCGCAGAACCACCGGGTGAGGTCGACGGCGGCGGTGCCCGGCCAGCCCTCGGCGGCGGCGGCCATCAGCTCGCGGTCGGCGAAGGCCTCGTCGAGCGGCACGCTGCAGTCGGCAGCGGAGCCCGGCTCCTCGGCGCAGGCCAGCAGGGAGAGCGAGGGCAGCACCGGATTGTCGCGGATCGCGACCACCGTGGATCCGCGGGCGATCAGCGGCGCCCACGACTCGTGGAAGCCGTCGATGCCGGCCTGCTCGTCGGGGGTGCCGGACGCGTCGACGAACACGGACTTCTTGGCGGAGTAGGCGGTGACGACGAGCGCGTACGGCTCCTGGCCCGCGAGCTCCTCCTGCAGCTTCCCGTTCCAGACGTCGCAGGAGCGGCGGGAGGAGGCGGAGTCGTCGCGCCGCTCCGCGGTCGAGAAGACGCAGCCCGTCTTGTAGTAGGTGTGCAGGTCCCAGCCGCGCTCCTCCGCGACGCCGCGCAGCGCCGGGAAGAAGGACGCCGCGTGCGAGTTGCCGATCAGCAGCACACGGAGGCCGGCGGGATCGCCGAAGCGGCACTCCTTGAGTGCGGTGCCGGAGTTGCCCGTGCTGCACTCGTCGGTGTTCAGCGCGGAGCCGTCCTCCGAGGCGTCGACGGCGGGCATGCTCGTGGTCCAGGAGTCGGGGCAGGCGTTCGCGAGCGCCGCGGCTCCGACGCAGCCCTCGGTCGAGACGGGGAGGGCGTGCGCGCGGGCGAGGTCGGCGGCGATCGCGGCGTTCGTGCCGGTGAGGCCCGTCGCTCCGACCAGGGCGGCGACGGCCAGCAGGGCCGCCGGGGCGAGCGCGCGGAGGCGGTGCGGGCGCTCGGCGGGCGCGCGGCGGTGGAGGGGGTCCTCGAGCACGTGCTTCGAGGCGGCGGCCAGGAGGATCGCGGCGGCGATGACGCCCAGGCCCGCCAGAGCGGTCGTGTCCTCGCCGGTGCTCTCGCGCCAGAAGACCAGGAGCGGCCAGTGCCAGAGGTAGATCCCGTAGCTCAGGCCGCCCAGCCACACGAGCGGGCGCAGGGCCAGCAGCCGGCCGACGCCGCGCTCCGGGGCGGGGCCGGTCCCGGCGACGAGCACGAGCACCGCCGAGAGGGTCGGCCAGAGCGCGGCGGCGCCGGGGAACGCGCTCGAGACCTGGAGCACGAATCCGCAGGAGACGACTCCGATCAGCCCCAGCCACCCGACGACCGTCCGCAGGGCCGCCGGGATCGCCAGTCCCGGGAGCACGAGGGCCGCGAGCGAGCCGAGTCCGAACTCCCACGAGCGGGCGAGGGTGCTGTAGTACGCGGTCGGCTGGTCGATCCCGACCAGCACGACCGAGAACGCGAACGAGAGGACGGTGAGCGCCGCGACGAGCGCCAGCAGGAACCGCGGCAGCTGCGCGCGTCGCCGCAGCAGCACGGCGGCGAGGGTCGCGACGAGCACCAGGGCGAGCCAGATCAGGTAGAACTGCCCCTGCACCGACATCGCCCAGAAGTTCTGCACCGGGGAGTGGAAGTCGTCCTGCGCGAGGTAGTCCACTCCGGCCCGCGCGAGCGCGACGTTCTCGACGTAGAAGGTCGAGGCGAGCACCTCGGTGAAGGTCTGCAGCAGCTGCGAGGGGCGCAGGAGGAGCGGAGCGAGCGCCGCGACGACGACCAGCACCACCGCGGCCGCCGGGAAGAGCCGCGAGGCGAGCCTCCGGAGGAAGGCGATCGGACGCACGCGCCCGAACCGCCGGATCTGGCCGAGGAGGGTCAGGGTGGTGAGGAACCCGGCGATCACGAAGAAGACGTCGACGCCTCCGGAGACGCGGCCCAGCCAGATGTGGAACGTCGCGACCAGGAGGGACGCGACGGCGCGCAGTCCCTCGATCTCGGGCCGGTAGCCGGACGCGTCGGCCTTGCGCACCAGCGCCGACCGGCCGGAGGGGGCGGTGCGGTCGGAGCGGCGGGGCAACAGGTTCCTTCCGTGACGGTCGGCGGGCGGTGGGGCGGGAGCCGTCGATCGTCGGTGTCCAGGATCGCGCTCTCCCGTCCCCAGGGGAACCGTGTCCGGGGTGCTGTCCGCCTGATTGGGGGCTGCGGAGGCGAGGTGCGCGACAGGTGTCCGCTTACTCGGCTGTTCCGGGCCTTCTGAGTGCATCGAGAACTCGGAGGTCGCCGTCCTCGCGCGCGACCACGGCGACTTCTGCGGAGTCGCCGGCGGGCCGGGCCGAGGGCGGCGGGGGGTCGGTGGCGCGGATCGACTGGCGCGAATGGACGGGGTACGGTGAGGTAAGGCTATGCTTACCCGGGCTCCGCGCCGGGACGCGGGTGCCGCCCGCCGACGGACCGGGCCGACGAGCCCTGCCGGCGAACCGGGCCGACGAACCGGGCCCACGAACAAGGTCCACGAACCGGGCCGGCGACCGACGCCCACGAACCACGGGAGATCCATGTCCATGCACCGACGGCGCCCCGCCACCCTCGCCCTCGCCGCCCTGACCCTGCTCGCCCTCACCGGCTGCGGCGCCTCCGAGCAGATCGAGCCCGAGAGCACGGCCGCCGCGGGGGAGGGCACGACCTCGTACCCGCTCACGCTGGACGACTGCGGCACCACGACCACCGTCACCGCCCCTCCGCAGCGGGTCGTCTCCCTCGACCAGAACTCGACCGAGATCCTGCTGTCCCTCGGCCTCGAGGACCGGATGGTCGGCACCGCCTCCTGGACCGACCCCGTGCTCGAGACCCTCGCCTCCGCGAACGAGAGCGTGCCGCGCCTGGCAGACAACGCGCCCACCTACGAGGTGCTGCTCGGCGCCGACCCGGACTTCGTCACGGCCTCCTTCGGCCGGCACTACGCGCCCGAGGGCGTCGCCTCGCGCGACCGCCTCGCCGAGACGGGGATCGGCTCCTACCTCGCCCCCTCCGACTGCGACAACGGAGCGAGCGTCAACGGCGGGAGCGGCACGCGCACCGTCCCGCTGACCGTCGACGTCCTCTACCAGGAGATCCACGAGCTGGCCGAGGTCTTCGACGTGCAGCAGCGCGGTGACGCCCTGGTCGCGCAGCTGCAGGAGCGTGCCGCCGCCGCCACCGAGGGGGTCGACCTCGGCGGCCGGAGCGTCGCCTTCTGGTTCGCCGACACCAAGACGCCCTACATGGCCGGCGGCTACAACTTCGCCTCGATGCTCGGCACCACGACCGGCATGACCAACGTCTTCGCCGACCGCACGGAGGACTGGCCCGCCGTCGGCTGGGAGAGCGTCGTCGCTGCCGACCCGGACGTCCTGGTCCTCGGCGACCTGCAGCGCGACCGCTTCCCCGGTGACCGCCTCGACGACAAGACCGCGTTCCTCCGCTCCGACCCGCTGACCAGCAGCCTGCCCGCGGTGCAGGACGGCCGCTTCATCGCGCTGCACGGCGCCGAGATGAACCCGTCGATCCGCTTCGTCGACGGGCTCGAGAAGATCCGCGCCTGGTGGGACGAGAACGGGGCCTCGCTCTGAGCACGGGCACGAGCACGGGCACGGTCCTCGTCCGCCGGATGCCGCGCGGTCTGGCCGCCGCGGCGCTGGTCGTCGGCGGGCTGCTCGCGCTGGCGCTCTCGGTCGGCGTCGCGGTGACCCTCGGCCCGGCCGACGTCTCGCTCGTGAACGTCCGCGACATCCTCCTCAACCACCTCGGGCTCGCCTCCGTCCCGGTGCGTGCGGCCGAGGACGCGATCGTCTGGCAGGAGCGCCTCCCGCGCGCACTCGTGGCCGCGGCCTGCGGGGCGGGGCTCGGCGTGTGCGGAGTGATCCTGCAGTCGCTGCTGCGGAATCCGCTCGCCGACCCGTTCGTGCTGGGCGTCTCCTCCGGAGCCTCCACGGGCGCGGTGCTCGTCGGCGTGCTCGGGGTCGGCGGAGGAGTGGTCGGGCTCTCTGGAGGCGCCTTCGTCGGCGCGCTCGTCGCCTTCGGCTTCGTGCTGCTGCTCACGCGGTTCTCGGCGGGCGGCACCTCGAGCGTGATCCTGGCGGGGGTGGCGAGCACGCAGCTGTTCTCGGCGCTGACCTCGCTGATCGTGTTCGCGCTCGCCGACTCGGACGAGACGCGCGGCGTGATGTTCTGGCTGCTCGGCTCCCTCGAGGGCATGCGCTGGGACGACGTGGCGCTGAGCGGAGGAGTCGTGCTGCTCGGCTCCGTGGTCTGCCTCGCCGCGGCGCGCACGCTCGACGCGTTCGCCTTCGGGGAGGACGTGGCCGCGTCGCTCGGCGTGCACGTGGGCCGCACCCGCCTCCTCCTGCTGGTGGTGACGGCCCTGCTGACGGCGACCCTGGTGAGCATCGCCGGCGCGATCGGCTTCGTGGGGCTGGTGCTGCCGCACGCCGCGCGACTCGTGTTCGGGCAGCGGCACTCGCGGGTGATCCCGGCGACGATCCTGCTCGGCGCGGTGTTCCTGGTGTGGGTCGACGCCGGGTCGCGGGTGGCGTTCGCGCCGACTCCGCTGCCGGTGGGGGTCGGCACGGCACTCGTCGGCGTGCCGGTGTTCATGCTGCTGCTCCTGCGGCGGAGGGGCCGCTCATGACGCTCGAGGCCGACCGGGTCTCCTGGCGCCGGGGCGGCCGCCTGGTGGTCGACGGGATCTCGCTCCGCCCCGCTCCCGGCTCGACCCTCGGACTGCTCGGGCCCAACGGCTCGGGCAAGTCGTCGCTGCTGCGGCTGCTGCAGGGCACCGCGGCTCCGGACACCGGCGTCGTCATCCTCGACGGCGCGCCGCTCCGCTCGCTCCGCCGCCGCGAGGTCGCCCGGGCGGTGGCCACGGTGACGCAGCAGGCCGAGACGGAGGCGGACCTCCCCGTCCGCGACGTCGTCCGGCTGGGGCGCACCCCGCACCGCTCCCTCCTGGGCGGAGACACGGCCGAGGACCTGCGCGCGATCGACCGCGCCCTCGAGCAGGTGGGTCTCGAGGCGAAGGCCGACCACCTCTGGCACACCCTCTCGGGCGGCGAGCGGCAGCGCGCGCACATCGCCCGGGCGCTCGCGCAGGAGCCGCGCGAGCTGCTGCTGGACGAGCCGACCAACCACCTCGACATCCGCCATCAGCTGGAGCTGCTGGCCCTGGTGCGGGCGCTGCCGGTGACGACGGTCGTCGCGCTGCACGACCTCAACCTCGCGGCCCTCTTCTGCGACGCGCTGCTGGTGCTGCGCGAGGGGCGCGTGGTCGCGGGCGGCACCCCGGAGGAGGTGCTCACCCCGGCGCTGATCGCGGACGTCTACGGGGTGCGCGCCCGCGTGATCGTCGACGCCGGACGGCCGCACGTGCTGTTCGACTCCTGACTCCGCTGCCGACTCCTGACCCCACTGCCAGACGATCGTCGATCAGTCAACGGTCTCGTCCACTTCTGGCAGCGCGTTCTACCGTCGGTGAACCGGCTTCGAGACCTCACAGGAGAGGTCCTCCTCGCGCTGGGCGAGGTGCTCTCCTGACGGAGGGCGATGGGCGTGCCGGTGACGACGAGAGGAGTCGAGAGATGTCCAGAGACGACGTGGCACCGGGGCGGTTCGCGCGACTCGTGAAGTGGGTCGACAAGGCCGACGGCTGGGAGCCGCAGTACCTGCGCGGGCGGGTCGTGGCCAAGAAGGACGGCGAGTGGATCGTCGCGGTCGACGGCGAGGAGCGCCGGATCGTGAAGAAGGAGTGGAGCGTCTACCGCTGACTCTCGGGGAGGACTCGTGATGCTGCCCGACCGGCGCACTCCCGAGATCAGAGAGGCGCGTCCCGGAGTCTTCGTGCTCGAGCTGCGCGGCACCCGCCGCCGGCCCGCCGAGGAGCTGGGCGTCCTGATCCGCACGGGCGCGACCTGGACGGTGCTGGGCCCCGAGGGCGTGCTCTCCGACGTGTCGAGCTTCCACGACGCCGTGGCGGCCCTGCGCGAGTAGCGAGGCACCACCGAGGTACCCGCGGCCCCGCCGAGTCGCCCGAGACGGTCGCCCACTCCGGCGTGTCGACGACCGTCTCGGGCACCTAAGCGCTGACGCGGGAGGGGACGCCACGGCGGTGGTGCTGCCGAGGCGTGGGCCCGCCGCACCTACAGCTGGCGGCCCGGCCGTTGCAGGCCCACGACGGTGACGGTGAGGGTCGCGGAGGTGCTCTGCGCGGCGGACGGCGCGGACTCCGAGAGGCGCACGGTCAGGCGGAGGTGGTCGGTCGCTCCGACGGAGAGGGCGGGGGAGCCGGGCAGGTCGAGGCGGGAGGCGGCGGGGCGGTCGGCCGACACGGTGGTGACGGTGCCGGGGCAGGTGGCGGCGTCGGCCGACCAGGACTGCGAGCAGCGCTCGATCGCGAGCTGCAGGCCGTCCGAGAGGTCGGTGCCGGTGGCCGTCTGCAGCTGGAGGGCCGACATCGGCAGGGTCCCGGCGTTCGTCAGGTCGAGGAGGCGCCGGGCTGTGCCGCCGGGGACCAGTCCCGCGACGGGGACCGGCACGGTCGTCGCTCCGGTGCCGGTGAACGTCGCGATGACGGTGCCGGAGGCGACCCGCGCGCTCACGGAGCCCCGGTCCAGGAGCACGGCGGTGGCGGTGGCGGCGGCGCCGAGGACGAGCGCGCCGGCGACGAGTCCCGCCAGGCCGGCGCGGGAGACCACGCGGCGGCGGACCTCGGGGGAGTGGCGCGGGGCTCCGCGGTCGCGGGAGGACGGCCGGGCGCTGTGCCGCCCGTGCTCAGTGGGCGGCCGCAGGGGCTCCGGGGGCGGCGTGCCGTCCGACGAGCGGTGCGCGCCGCTCACGGGGCGACCTCCGCGGGGCGGCGCCAGATGGCGATCAGGAGCGCGCCCACGATGACCGCGCCGCCCGCGGCGAAGAGCGCGAACCGCGCCTCCGGGTGGGCGAGGCCGATGCTCGGCCAGCCCAGCAGCGGCACCACCGAGCTCTCGCGCCAGATCCGCTCGTCCGCGATCGTCACGATCCACGGGTCGGCCGACTCGTTGTTGTCGCCCTTGGTGGTGAGCGCCAGCTGGCCGGGCTCGCGGCCGCGGAGTGCCGCCGCCTCCTCCTCGGAGTAGACGAGGGTGACGCGGTGGATGACGCGGCGGCCCGGATCGTCCGGGTCGGTGAAGACGATCACGTCGCCGGCGCGGATCGCGGCCTGGTCGACCGGCAGGGTGACGGCGAGGGAGCCGACGGGCATCCCGGGCGACATCGAGTTCGACAGCACCGGCACGAGCCGCACGAGACCGAGCGCGGAGAGGACGAAGACGGCGATGCCGGCGACGGCCACGATCGTGACCAGTCCGCCGAGGAGAGCGCGGAGGGCCTTCACGCCTGCTCCCTCCGGTGACGACGGCGCGCAGCCGCGGCGAGCAGGACGCCCGAGCCGAGGGCGAGCATCCCGCCCAGGAGCGCGGCGCCCAGGTCGCGGCCGGTGACGGCCAGCCCGCCGCCCGCCGCTCCGGGGAAGGAGCCGGGGCCGGGCGCCGCGGAGGGATCTTCCTCCGTCGTGCCCACGAGCACCCGCAGCGACGCCGCCGCGAGCTCGGTCCCGTTGCCGGCCGACTCCGGGAACAGGACGCGGACGCGGACCCCCACGGTGGCCCCGCGCTCGAGCGGACGCACGCCGTCGAGTCGGCCGAGCGTCGCCGCGGGCCCGGATCCGAGCGGCACAGCGTCGTCGGGGCAGAGGTAGCGCTCGACCGTGCGCTCCCCGTCGACGACCTCGGCGACGGTGAACGCCGAGTCGCAGAGTTCGACGGACAGCTGGAGGCCGTCGCGCGGGTCCTGCGCCAGCGTCCCTCCGTCGACCGCGAAGGCCACGGAGACCCCCTGCGGCGACAGGCCGGTGCTGGTCACCTCGACCGCCCACTCGGCGCGGTCGCCCGGAGCGAGGTCGGTGAGGGATCCGGGCGCCGAGAGCTCGCGCACGTCGAGCACACCGACGGGCTCGGCGCTCGCCGCGGGCGCGAGGAGCACCGCCGCGAGGACGGCGACGAGCGCACGGGCGTGGGGCATGGGGACGACTCCGGGAGGAAAGGGGGATGCCTCCGCCCCGCGCCGGTGGCGGCCGGGCAGGGCGGAGGCGGTGGGGGACGGTCTACTTCTGGATGCCGGCGCGCTGGATCGCGGCGGCGGTGAAGGTGATCGTGGCGGAGGCGTTCTCGTACGTGTTGTCGGCCGCGGTCGGCAGGACGAGCTCGATCAGCGTGTTCAGCGTCACGTCACCGGCGTCCGAGGGGAAGGTCCCGGTCGTGGTGGGGGTGACGCCGAAGTTCGCCGGGGTGAAGTTCGCCGCGTTGGCGACTCCGCCGATGGTCGAGAGCTTGCCGGTGCCGGTGACGGTCTGCGTTCCCGCGCACGTGTAGGGGCCGGCCTCCGCGGGCGCGGCGGCGGGGACCCAGGCGGTGGAGCAGGTCAGCAGGCGGTAGTCGAGGCCGTTCGCACCGGTGACGAGGGACGCGCCCGTACGGCCCGGGTCGGTGGCGTCCGTGCCGATGACGTCGTTGGTGACGTCCTGGTAGAAGCGGACCGACGAGACGAGGTCGCCGTCGTTGGTCGCGTTCGGCAGCACGAGGCTGATCGGGCGCTGGACCGTGTCGCCGGGCGCGATGTTCGCGACGGTGAACGCTCCGGTCACCGAGATGTCGGTCTGGCCGGCGTCGACGTTGCCGACGGCGGTCCCGGAGTCGGTGAACACGGCGAAGGCGCCGGCGCCGGCGAGGGCTCCCGCGGCGAGGAGGACGCCGCCGGTGAGGGCGATCTTCTTCCAGGGGCTGCGACGGGTGGGTGCTGTGGTGGTCATGGCGACCGTTCCTTTCTGGTGGGTGGTGCCCGGTGCGGGCGTGGTCTCCCTCACGAGGACACGTGCAGGACGAGAGGGGTGTCGGCGGGGAGGCATCAGCAGCCTCCGGCGGTGGTGACGGCCGGCTGGGCGACGGCGATCGAGGCGGCGGACGCGACTCCGAGCCAGCGCTGCAGGTCCGGGCGGACCCGCCACTGGTAGCTGCGGCCCTCGCCGACCCGGTCGTCGGTGAAGCTCGTCGCGGAGGCGGCGGGTGCCGCGATCACGGTCCAGGGGCCGGGCGTCGTCCCCGCGAGGCGGCGCTCGAGGGTCCAGCCGGTCGCTCCAGCGGCGGCCGACCAGCTCACGAGGGTGCTCGGCCGACCGGCCGTGCAGCTCGCGACGGGTGTGGCGACCACGGAGGAGCTGGTCCAGGCGCCGAGCCCGACCGCCCCGCCCGTCGTGCCGGTGCCGGAGAATCCGCGCCGGACGAGGGGAGCGGGATCGACCCAGACCGTGATCGTGCCGCCCGCCGTGAGCGCGCCGTCCGTGACCGTGTACGCGATCGTCGCGCTCCCGGTCCAGCCGTCGGCCGCGGGCGTGTAGGTGCACGTGGATCCTGAGCAGGAGAAGGTGCCGCGCAGCCCGGCCGGGACACTCGTGCCGGCCAGGGCGAGGGTCGTGCCCGGGTCCTCGTCGGTGTCGTTCGCGAGCGGAGCGACGGTGACGGCGGGGCCGCCGGTGGTCGCGACCACACGGTCGGGTCGGGCGACCGGCGCGCGGTTGAGCGCGGTGACGGTGACCGTGACCCGCACGTTCCAGGTGCCGTACTGGCCCGAGAGCGAGTAGTCGAAGACGTCGGTGCCGACGAAGGCGGCGATCGGGCGGTAGGTGCACTGGCCGCGGGTCGCTCCGCTCGCGACGCAGGAGACGGACCCCTGCACGGGAGTGGCGGGGGCGGGGGTCGCCGCGCCTCCGATCGCCCTCGGGGTCGCCGAGAGCTGCGCGCGCGAGAAGGTCGCGCCGGTCGCGGCGGGCCCGTCGTTCGCGAGCACGTCGATCACGACCGATCCGCCCTGCACGACCGTCGCGGCGTCGGCCGCCGGATCGGGGATCACCGAGATGCTCACCGAGGCCGTGCGGGTGAACGCCACGCCGGTCGGGCCGGTCGCCGTCGCCGTGGCGGTGTTGGCGATCGTGCCGGCGGTGACGTCGGCGGCGGTGGTCGTGTAGGCGGCGGTCGCAGTGACGACCTGGCCGGGCAGCAGTCGTCCGGAAGTGCCCGGCCAGGAGTAGGTGAGAGCAGAGAGCCCGCTCTTGGGGTCGCTGATCGCGACCGCGGTGAGGGTGGTGGTGCCGGTGTTGGTCGCGCGGAAGGTGTAGGTCACCACGGTGCCGGCGGCGCTGATGAAGGCGGGGTTCGCGGTCTTGGTGAGCGCGAGGTCGTTCGTGCGGGTGATCGTCACCGTCCGCGAGGCGGTGGCCGTGACGGCGGCGCCGGTCGGAGGGGTGCCGGTCGCGGTCGCGGTGTTGAGGACCTGGCCCGCGTCGACGTCGGCCTGCGTGAGCGTGTACGAGGCGGTCGCCGTGACCGACTGGCCGATCTCGAGGCGTCCGGCGGTCCCCGGCCAGGAGTAGGCGAGCGCGGAGAGCCCGCTCTTGGGGTCGGTGACCGCGACGGAGCTCAGCCCGGTGTTGCCGGTGTTGGTGGCGGTGAAGCTGTAGGAGACGGTCGAGCCCACGGCCGCTCCGGTCGGGATCGTGCCGTTCTTCGTCAGCGAGATCGAGGGCGCGTAGCGGATCGGCGTGGTAGCCGTGGAGGTCGCGGAGACCGTCACGGGCGTGGCGGCCAGGGTGCGGCCGGAGACGGTCGCCGTGTTGACGAGCGACGTGTTCTTGTCGATGTCGGTCTGAAGGACCGTGTACGGCGCCGACGTGAAGGTGGCGCTCGCCCCGGGGGCGAGCTGCGTCGAGGCGGGCGTGATGCCGGTGACCTTCGGGTCGGCGACGGCGACCGTCTGCAGTGTGACGTTGCCGGAGTTGAGGGCGAGGAAGGAGTAGCGGATCTGCTCTCCGGCGTCGGCCTGGGCGTTGCCGTTCGTGTCGGTGAGCAGGGCGGTCTTGGTGAGGGTCAGAGCGGGAGCCGGGGTGGCGATGGGGGCGGTGACGGTGGCGGTCCTGCTGGTGACGGGGGTCGTCGTCACGACGTTCGAGATCGTCTCCGTCTTCGTCGCTGCAGCGGTCGCCGTGTTGACGAACGAGCCGGCCACCGCTTCGGCGGCCGTGACCGTATGGGATCCCGTGCAGATGGTGGAGGCGAGCGGGAGCAGGGTCGTCGTCGGACAGGAGATGCTCGCGGCCTTCGGGTCCGTGACGACGATGCCGGTGAGCGTGCCCCGAATAGACCCGTTCGTGACGACGAACTGGTAAGGGATGACGGATCCCTCGGCGTAGGCGACGGGCTGCGTGGTGGTGCGGTCGATCTGCTTGACCAGAGTGATGTCGTCGAGAGTGTTGATGGACGAGACGGAGACGTTGCGGACGAGGTGGGTGTCGTTCGATCCACCGGTGGACGCCGTGAAGCCGAGCTTGTAGGTCGAGGGCGCTGCGGTCGGCATCGTGAACTGCATCAGCTGATCGAGCTGCCCGGCGGGCAGACCCGCTGTCCCTCCCCAGTAGACCGTGACGACGGGAGTGGCGGCAGCCGAGACCGTGATCCGTATCGTGCGCCCGTAGGACGCGGGCGGAGCGCCCGTCGATGTCGTGGCCGTCGTGCGGACCGACGTCAGCAGGGGAGGCGAGGCCGACTGGAGGAAGCAGTATCCGCTCTTGGCCTGCCCGGGTCCGCGCGCCACGATCTTGTTCGCCGTGAGGAGCGCCGACCCGGAGTTCGAGGGGCAGTCGGAGCCGAGGCCGAGGGTAGGCGCGGCGGGGGGCCTGGCCGAGAAGTTCCCGAAGGCGTCGATTCCGATCCCGAGGTAGCCGCCGTTCACCCCGTCGACGGTCGCCGACTGGCCGTAGCCGAGCGATCCGCCCGGAGCTCCCGCCGCGGTGAGGGACCTCGAGCCGTCGGTGAGGAAGAAGCCGATTCCGTCGGCCCCGGTCAGCGAGCTTCCGTACTGGTACTGGTCGAACTGGACGTCGATGCCGCCCGCGGCAGGAATGGGCCGGTTGAAGACCGCGCCGCCCTTGGCGTCGTTCCGGGCATCGGTGAGCTGGAGGAAGCCCGGACTCGTCGCGGCGACGGGGGCCTGAGTCCGGTTGGCGCAGACGCCGAGGTTCGAGGATCCGGCCGGGGGTGCGGTCGTCGCCCGGGTGATGCAGGCGCCGTCGAGCGCCTGCCACGCCGAGTCCGCGACGCTGGTGCCGCCGAAGCCCTCCTGGAGGAGGACCGTGGCCGCCGCGGCCCTCGACGCGGGCAGGACCACGAGGACGGCGGCGAGTAGGAGCAGGACGAGGCCGAGGGCGATCGAGCGGTCGTGGCTCGGCCGGGCATGCGCGTTCGACACGGATCGACCTCCCCCCGGAGCGCCTCGCCGGGCCTTCCGGATGGAGCGGGATCACGATAGATGCGGGGCGAGAGGCGTCCTGTCCCCCTGAGACGGGACGTGGGCGGCGGACGACGGGCCCCCGATCCGGTGGGCGATCAGAGGGGGGACGGCTGTCGCTGAACCCGCGCTCAGGGAGCGCCCAGGGAAGGTGCCGATCCGGGTTGTTCCAGCGTGAGTGTTGACGTGCGCATGGCGGCCGATCCGGCCTCGGGCGGGTCAGGAGCCGTGCCGACCCCGCGCCGCACCGGTGCTCCGCCGACCGAGCGATGCGGTTCCGTTCCCGTGGCGGGCATCGCCAGTGCAGTGGCGTGAGATAGCGCTCTCACCAGGACCTTCTCCGCATCCGCCGGCCGCTCGACGCGCGGTGGGAGCGCCGCCGCGGATGTCCCTGAAGCGGGTCTGGTGGTCGCGCGGCGGACGCGGGATGATGCACTCGCGCCTGCCCGCCCGGTCCCCCGAAGGACCGCACCGCGCCCCTTCCACGGTGGTCCGATCCGGACCGCAGCACCCCCCGCACTCTCCCGGTCAGGCTCCGCCGACCGAGCAGCCCTCTCCACGTCGGGATCCCATGTCCTCTCCTGCGCGCCACAGCCGCCGTCTCGTCCTCACCGGAGCCGCCCTCGGCGTCGGATCCGCCTTCGCCTACGCGATGACCGCGTCCGCGGCGCCGGACTACAGCGTGATCCCGCCGCTGCCCAACGAGCTCGGCCGCAGCGACACGGCGATCTCGCGCGTGGGGAAGAAGCCGTACCAGATCATCGACGTGATGATCGGCACCGACCGCGCGCGGCTCTTCGTCCCGCACACCGCGGTCCCCTCTCAGCGGATCGGCCGGGTCGTCTACTGGTACTACCACGCCAACGGGAGCACCTACGCGGCCCTGTCCGGCGCCTACCAGTACAGCGCCGACCAGGCCGTCGACAAGGGCGTCATCTCGATCTGCCCCAACTACGGCGGCAGCATCTACACGAACAAGCGGGCCGTCGCCCTGCAGGTGGACGCGGTCGCCTGGTTCCAGAAGACGTGGCGGATCGGCGCGAGCTTCCTCCGCTCGAACTCCGGCGGCGGCGCGCTGCTCTGCTGGGCGTACGGCAACAAGCTGGTCCCCGAGATCCGCGGCGCCTACCACGCCGCCGGCGTCTACGACATGGCCGACATGGCCCGCCGCGACCCGGAGCGCGTCCTGCCGGACTACGACAACGACCCCTCGACGATCCCGGCGACCGACCCCGCGCTGCTGCCGCAGGCCTCGTGGGCGGGGGCGCGGATCCGCACGACCGGCTCGACGGAGGACGTCCTCGTCCCGATCGCCGTGCACGGTGGGGCGTGGGTCGCGCTCGCGAAGCCCGTGGCGAAGGAGGCTGTTGTCTTCTCCACGCCGACCGAGGGCGCTCCGAACGGCCACAACGTGCCGAGCCTGACGAACAAGGACATGCTCGACACGTTCGACCGCTGGCTCGCGGAGCAGCCGGTCGTTCCGCTGCCCGACGAGCCCGCCTCGTCGATCCCCGGCGAGGGCACGTACCAGAACTCCTCGCCGCTCATCACGACGGCGGGCACCTGGAGCACGATCTCCTCCTCCGCCGACAGCGGTGGGAGCATCAGCTACTCCAGCTCGGCCGGAGCGTCCGCGAGCTTCCGCTTCTCGGGCACGGGCGTCAGCTGGGTGAGCCGGATGACGGCGACCTCCGGCATCAACGAGGTGCTGCTCGACGGCGTCCTCGTCGCCACTGTCGACCGCTACAGCCCCACGACCCGCTCGGGTCAGACGGTGTGGACGAGCGGGCCGATCGCCGCCGGCACCCACACGGTCACGATCCGCCGCGGGACGACGCGCAACCCGGCGTCCACCGGATCCACGCTGATCCTGGACGCCTTCGTCGTGACCGCGGGGACCGTCTCCACGTCGACCCCCACCCCCACCGCGACGGCGTCTCCGACCAGCACGCCGACACCGACGGACACGCCGACCCCCACCGACACGCCCACTCCGACCGAGACCCCGACGGCCACGTCCACGCCCACCCCGACCTCGACGCTGCCGGCGGCGGGGACGTACCAGAACGGAGCCGCCGTCATCGCGACGGTCGGCACCTGGGCGACGCTCTCGAGCACCGCCGACAGCGGCGGCAGCATCTCGTACTCCAGCACCTCCACGGCCTCGGCGACCCTCCGCTTCCGGGGCACGAAGGTCAGCTGGGTGAGCCGGATCACCCCGACCTCGGGCATCAACGAGGTCCTGATCGACGGCGTGCTCGTCGCCTCCGTCGACCGCTACAGCGCCACGAACCGCTCGGCCCGCACCGTGTTCACCAGCAGCACCCTCAGTGCCGGCGAGCACACCATCACCATCCGCCGCGGCAGCAAGCGCAACGCCGCCTCCACGGGCAACTCGCTGATCCTGGACGCCTTCGTCGTCGTGTGAGCCGCTCGGGCACCCGAGCCGCCCGCGTGATTCCGGACAGAGGACGCGGGCGGGCTCGGGTGGTCGGGTGTCCGGGGGCTCGTGGAGGGGGCCCTTGTCGCTGAGGCGCTCGCTCGGCGCCCACTGCGTCGAGTCGCCCGTGGATGCAGCTGTTTCAGCGTTCTCGGAACCGTCTCGGGCACCTCAGCGGGCCTCGCGCTGTGAGGCCCGTGCGAGCATGCGGGGATGAGAACGCTGATCCTCGGAGGCACGGGCTGGCTCGGCGGGCACCTCGCGGCGGAGGCGCTGCGGCGCGGCCACGACGTGACCTGCCTCGCGCGGGGGACGGCCGTGCCCGCGGGGGCGTCCCTCGTCCGGGCCGACCGCGACCGCGACGACGCTCTCGACGCCGTGGCTGCGGCATCGTGGGACGCGGTGATCGACGTCTCCTCGACCCCGCAGCACGTCCGCCGATCCGTCCGCGACCTGCGCTGCAGCGCCTACGTCCTCGTCTCGACCACGAGCGTCTACGCCGAGAACGCGGTCGTCGGAGCGGACGAGGACGCTGAGCTGCTCCCTCCCTCCGACGACCCCGCCTCGTACGGCGCCGCGAAGGCCGCCTGCGAGCAGGCCGTGCTGGCCGGATCCGCGCCGTCCCTGATCGCGCGCGCCGGACTGATCGGCGGCCCCGGCGACCCGACGAGCCGCTCCTCCTACTGGCCCTGGCGCTTCAGCGCGCGGTCCGGGCCCGTGCTGGTGCCGGATGCGCCCGAGCTGCCCACGTCCGTGGTCGACGTGCGGGACCTCGCCGCCTGGCTGGTGGTGTCCGCCGAGGCGCGGGTGGCGGGCGTGATGAACGTCTGCGGGACCCCCGTGCCGTTCGGCGAGCACCTGGCCCTTGCGCGCGGCGGGTCGTCCGCGGAGCCGGTCGCCGTGCCGGAGGAGTGGCTGCTCGAGCGCGGCGTCGGCCAGTGGGCGGGCCCCGGCTCGCTCCCGCT